>NZ_JACJSH010000089.1:0-20279 GCF_014698055.1 Nostoc sp. FACHB-133 | reverse complement strand
GGCTACCAGCACATATTTAGTAAATAAAGTTACTTCTTACTTAGATTTTATTTTTGCGATCGCTTGTTTTTTACTGGATCTGACAAAACCGCATTGCTCCCCCTGTTACCTCTAGATATTCATCTGGGCTGATTTCCTGACCATTTTCGAGGCGATCGCTTACCCGTGTAGACTTGTTTCTTTCTTCCCAATGGCTTTTATCCAGACCACACAGCAATAAAACATAGTGCTTTAACTCGTTTCCTGTAACGTTACCTTGAGCATCGTGTTTTGGTTCAGAGTCAGCATTCTTGCCCTGTTCTAGAGGAATTGACTTGAATTTTTTATAGAAGCCAGCACGACTCAACACAGTGCCTAAGCTTTTAATGCTGTAGCTGGTTTTGGTGTTAATAAACTCGTTAAAAGCTTCGCAGTGTGGCTTGATTTCCTCAAGGCTTTGTAAATCCTTGACCGCTTCAAACAATTGCTCTACTTGCTCTTGAACTGCTTTTGACATCTGACCGACTCCCTTTTATTTTTAAGCTGTTACTAATTTAACTAACAAGTTAATAAAAGTCAATAACCTGTTAATGTTTAATCTGTTATTGACATTTTCTAACAGGTTAGTTATATTAATAACAGGTTAAAGAAACCACAGAAAAAGCGGGCTACTAACCCGCAGCTTAAAAAATAAAAGGTATTCTCATGTTACTCACAATTTCTAAACCTCAACAATTCCAAGCTACTAGCGACTACTACGATGGTGAATTCGACGCGGCGATCTCACTTCCACCTAAAACAACTGAGGGCGATTACTGGCACGGATATCTCGCCAAAGTAAACCAGACGGGTAACACACCGTTCTAAGAACCAAAGGGAGGCTAACAACCTCCCTTAATTTTTTGATTGATTACTTATGAGAATCATATAAAGAACATTCTCATAAGTAATCTCTGTCTATCCTTAAATTTCGCTTACTTAGCTAATTGTTTTTGCGGCTGAATTGGTGACTGACTTGTTGATCTTCCCGCTATAGCTCCCACTGCCAAAACTCCGATCATGCCGAAAATGATTAGCTTAATTGGCAAGTCGCTAATGCTAAAGACGTGTAGCGATCGCTTCTCAAACTCCCAATTAACCATCATAAATTGCACTGCATTAAAATCAAACCATTCTTTACTTTTGATTAACTCAACATTGCATTGGCTAAATTGTTGATGTAACTCCCCTTCTACATCTGCCATATTCTCTACATAAATAGTCCTGAGAATTTTCACATTACAAGGCGGTTGATTTCGGTGAAAATTATCAAGTCTACCTTCTGGATTGCGAGATAACCCAATTTTGCAACGACGTAACCAAGCACCGGGAATTAAGCCATGATAGCCCTCTGCTTCCATTAAATATATAAATCCTGGCTCATGGTCATTTTTAGGATGATAGACAATTGTTGAAATATCATCAAAATTCATATATTTATTTCCAGATAATTTTATTGCTAACTGTGCGCTTTTTACAGCCTAGACAGCGATATCTATCATCATTCTGTAGCTTTAAATTTGTACTTCCGCAGTGGGGACAATGGGGACTTGTACCAGATTGGTGACTACCCCCTATAGTCGTTTTTGGTGGCAAGCTTACCATTTGTCTATTGCTTGCTATATAAGGCTTTAAGCCTCCGGTTTCTAGCACGTTGCCAATTGTGCCAGAGGACTTGGCAAGCCTTGCCAGTCGCTTTGTCTCCTCTGTTTCTTGATAGTTGAAACTCACCCTATCGAGATTAGGTAAAAAGTAGAGCTTAGGTGAGCGAGAATCTACTATTAAGGCTACTCTCAATAATCTGGCATCATCGGTAACTAACCCGTTTTTCTGGTCGATATATTCCTCTATAGCGTCTAAGTTACGAGTTAATTTAGCCAAATTAGACTCGCTATTTTTCCCTTTGCCGTAAGTATTTAGGTAATGTCTAATCTTGGGAATGCCAATGATTATTTCGGTAAACAGTGACCGATCATCGTTGGTAAAACCTGGGATTTGTTTGGTCATCACTGATTGACCCGACACAATCCAGCCGATGTTATTGTGACCAAACTGTTTGAGAATCTTCTTAAGGTTTTCACCTGCTGCGTAAGGTTCCGAGCAAGAATTTAGAGTATTATCTAATTCATCCCATGCCCAAATTTGAAAGAAGTTAGCAGCGAATGTAGGATTTTTAACTCGAAAATTTCCATCATCCAAGCAATCATCAAAGGACTTAATCGCGGCTGTTGTGTCGCCATACTTAAGGAAATGCTCTAAAGGATAATTGCTATCTTTGAGTGAACCAACCGCACCGGGGTAAGACACAGTAACCAGAGTATGAGGCACTTTCTCACCCTTCCCGGTATTGCCGCGAGTACAACCAGCTTTGAGAATTTCGCTAATCATTACCGCAGTGGTTGGGGTTTTACCAACGCCCGGATCTGCAATCAGCCGATAGCGGATAGGGTGAGAAGTGACGTAGTTTATAAATTCGTCAGGAGTCCCAACCATCAGCTTAATTTCATCTGCTTTGATGGCTGGCTCCATACGGTAGCAGACCAAAATACAATCGGTTATTTCCAGCTTGCGAACGCTTGTTATTTTAAATAATCCTAACTTCTTAGCCAGCGTCTCAGAATGCTTGCTAATAGCCTCCACAATGGCTTTAGGATGCACAGAGCGAGAATAGCCATAACCAACATCTACAACGCCGTCAGGTTTCACCTGGAACCCCTTAACGCTCAAAGCCAACCTGATATCACTAAACAGAGTACGTGCTATTTCATTAGCGATTTTCCCATTGATATCAAAACCAAAATCACCATACACGGGTTCTAATAAATCGCCTTGTAATTGTTGCTGTAATTGACCCATACGCTCGTTTAGTAGTTCGATTTGTTCTAGATAATTTTGGCGCTCATGGGCAATCGCTTCTCCAACCTGATCTAAATTTTCGTTGTAGCTACCTGCTAAACTCTTGATAATTTGTGATTTGCTTTCATGGCCATGAGAAACTTTTTCACCCCAGGATTGCAGCCGCCTAAACAACTGCATAGCTTCACTGGTTATTGAATCGTGTTCATGATAAATTTTTTCTAACTCTTGAGACTTAGCAAGTTGAAAGCGTTGATTAGCTTCCGTTTCTACTTGAGATTTAAAGTTAAATTCCCATTGCTCAGTCTCACTTTCTAAATATTCAATGCGCTGGGCATCTTTTTGAGATTGGGTAGATAATTGATTTAACTTGGCTTGCAGTTGGGCGATTAAACCCGTGTTTTCTAGTTTGCTGTGACCTAATGAGTTGATGGTATTTCGAGCTTCCTTAAGCTCATCTTTCAAGGATTCTAGCTGGCTGTTAGCGTTGGTTAACTTTGACTTGCAAGTGTCGAAATCTCTGATTATTTTATGCAGTGTTTCACCTGCTTTTTTATTCTTACTTTCGGCATCATTTAGCAATCTCTGTGATTTAGTATCAGCGATAAAGTAAGTAATAAAACTTGCTGGCAATGCTCCCACACCAAGCATAGAGATTATTTTGGCTATATCGTTGATAAACCCTCCAGAAGCGATCGCCAAGCCAGCGCACAAGCTAAAAGCACTTAGCCCTAAACTGTGGGATAATCTCATGATTTCACCTCCAGATAATCACCCAACTGGGCTTTAAAGCTTGCTATATTACCTTGTGACTCAACAGTTTTTAGTCGCAATTCTTCCGCTTTTATTTGAGCTTGTAACAGTTTTTGGTTTAACTCATCCTTGCTATAAACCGAGATATTTGTGTCAGCGATCGTCTTTACTTGACTGACATCTAAAGCTACTGATTTTTGGGTAGTTACTTCTTTTTGATTAAGGTAATCCAAATAATTACCCTTGACTTTTTCAATCTCAGTAGCCGCTTGGATGCCAGCACCAAAAGCCTTTGAGTGCTTACCAATAACAGTAAATTTCTCGCGTGTCAGGTCGAGCGCTGCCCCTGTAAGTTTCAATGCTCGTGTAGAACCTTCATAAATTTTCATCCCTTTATCTAGCTGGCTTTGAGTTGCCTGTGGGAGAGTTTCAGGAGGATTAAGCGGATCTGAAATATGATACTGATTCGGCTGGAATGGTGGCATCATTCCCGGTATTAAATCCGGCGTGACGCTCAACAATCCAGGAATACGGCTATCTATGGGAGTAGTAGTAGATGTGGCAGATATAGAATTATTGCTAGGTGTGGATTTTTGGTTACGTCCTGCCAGCTTTTCTGCTACAGCTTGCGCGGCTGCTTTTGTAGTGTCAATTCTTGCCATTGTTGAAAAATTTTCTAGTGTTGAGTAGTGATTGATATTTAATTTCTAGCTGCCTAAATGCTTTATCGATTTCGCTAAATTCAAGTGCTAATTCCTCATCCAAATCGTATTTTTTGAGGACTTTTTTTAGCTCTGTTTCGTCTGTTTTTGCATCCTGAATATGACTATTTAATTCATCCATAAAGCTTTTTTGATATGGGTGCTATATGGCATAATTGCTGGGTAATTAAGACACATTCCCAGGATGGGATTTTACAAGTTTTAACGAGGGATGCTGGCAACATCCCTTTTTATTACCCGTTTGATTCGCGTCTACTTTGTCCGGTGGCGTGATAATTATTCTGTAAAACCTTCAAATCTAGATACCTCTAAATCAGCAGTAGCAGCCCATTCCAGATAGTTGAAATATTGTTTTACGTCACCGATCGCTACATCACAATCAAAGCGCAAGCCTTTAAACTGTGGATGTTGGCGGATTTGTCCAAGTAATTCTTGTGCTTGAGAAACTAACTCAGGCAAGGAATTAGCGCTTATGCTTGCCTCTGGTTCAGTGCCGGAAATTGTAAAAGTCATAGCGTTAGTACTCTTTCTAATAACCAGTTAAGAAAATCGAGAGGAGATAACAGGATGTTGATCCCTCTCACACGATTAGCTTTTTTGCTAATTCAGCGATGATTTGATCAACTTCTGCGGGTAAATCTGTAGTGTCTGGGGTAATTACTACAGGTTCCTTAGCCAAACTGGCCAAATCTCGAATCGCTCCCAAATATCCTTGCTTTTGGTGTTGCCAGTGCTGATTAATTCCCTCTGCTAGCTCCGCCTCTCTCACGGACAGGTTATTGAGGATGAGTTGGTTTTTGACTTGCGCGATCGCGTCCACTGCTGCTATCTCCTCAGATGCCTGCCTAGCTAGCTGGTCAATCAGCGTCAGTTGAGCGTTAAACGTTGGGGATTGGGTAGGGGCTGCTAAATGTCGCTCTTGCTGGGGCAGGGAAAGGGTATTTTTTGGCTGTTCTGGGGCTGGTTCCGATGTTTCCTGTGTTAAATTTTGTAAATTTTCGGGTGACTCTGAGGTGTTGCTAGCCACCTCTGGCAATTTTGGCTGGAAATGGGAGGCGATCGCTTCTAAATCCGCTTCTGAAACTGCCTTTACAGTGTCGAAATCATCCGGGCGAACATGGCTTAAAGCCAGTCTTAGGCTTTGCTCTGTGGTCATGTACTTTAGACAAGCATCATGAATGCTTACTGTGTCTGCTGTTGGTGCTGTGGTTCTCTTCCGTGCTGCCATGATTTACGCTCCCTTCTGTAATTTTTGTAATTGCTGGAATGCTTGCTGATAGCGGTATCTAGAAAAATCATTCGGATTTTTGGCGATATAGCCTTTGACCCGTTCGCCGCGTCGTAGCTGTGCCATTAGCCGCCCTACTCTGCCTAAAACCCATGCTTGGTAGGGTGATAAGGGTGATTCCCGGTCATAACTGCCATCGTGGTTTTTGGGGTAGGCATCTCTGAAACTGGGGATTCTCCAAAAAGCTAAATTTTCCCAAGTGACCAAGGTTGAGCGGCTCACACCCAAGACCTCAGCTAAATATGTCTTGGTAGATGGAAAATCTAAAAATAAATCTAAATCTGTAGAATGTTTGCTCCGTCTAGGTTTCATGGGTTTACTACAGTAATCAATGTGAATCAGATATTAACTAGCTAGTAATCAGAATAAGTACACATCACGATGTAGCACCTAAAGGCTAAACCCCTTACTCTGTAAGTCGTTGGGGTACTCGTAGGACGCTAATTAGTGGCTTATTGTTGATCAATTGGTTGCACTAATTTGCAATATAGCATAGACTGCATACTTAGCAACTACATTTCTTTTATCCAATAGCAGTATTAAGGCATGAAGTGCAAGAATATAGGCACTACAGGCTTAAGGTTGTTATATGGATGAAACTAAAGTTGTTGCTATTCGAGTAGAAATGCCTGACGAACTCAGAAACCAGTTCAAGTCAGTTGTAGCCAGAGAAGGAAAAAACATGAGAGATGTTTTACTCAGTTTTATTAAAGACTATGTGGCTGAACGTGAATCAAAGCAAGGCAAGGAAGCGATATGACTGAAGCGCTAGGAGAAGCATACGAAACAGAAAAACTAGAGGTATCCTCAGAAGCACTAGAGATAACAGAAAGTTTTATCACTGCGCTAAATAATTTTAATTGGCGGGCTGACTATTTCAAATTCTGTGAAGTTCTGGGCTTCACACCAGATAGCTATGCTGAGGAGAAATACCAGCAATTTCGAGAATTGGTCAGTTATTTAGACTGCTTTGATAAAGAAGCAATCGCCAAAATGATTGAGGCAGGGCGATGACAAATAACGGAACACCAAATAACAGATTAGATCGGCTTGAGGCAATGCTGACAAGTCATGCTGAGATGCTTAATCAGCTAGCTCCATTAATGGCACAAGTGGCCCAGATAGCCACTACAACATCAGAAACAGTTGCACAGCACGATGAAATACTTACCCGCATTGAACAACAGCAGGAATTAAATACTCAGGCAATCTCTGAGTTGACCGAGAATACCAATCGCGTGTTAGCTCGTAGCGCTGTTTTAGATGATGTGCTTTTGGAATTACGCGATAGCTTTGAGCAACACCAGCGTAATTTTGAAGAAAATCAGCGAACTACCAACGCGGCGTTAAACCAGCTTGGAGCCATTTTGGTACAACTAACACGGATTGATCCGCAAAACTAGCCGCGATCGCAAGTACAAAAGTACTATCGCAATGGAGGGAGTGGCTTCTGAAGATATGCGACTGATAGAAACAATTTATACATAGGATTTATCAATATCTAACAATATCTCTCAGTACCTATCACTTTCTATCACTTTGCTTTGTGTGATCGCATTTTTTTGCAACTTATCTTTTAGTACCAAAAACAAATAAGCTAGATCCGTATTGGGGTAGAAAAGCTTAGTACGGACGGATCGCGGATCGAAGCGCTTGCGATCGCAATCCTCAAAATCATTTTTGCATTACTGGTATTGGGTTGAATGCTTTTAATTACTTTGTCAATTTACAAAAAAATGAGTATGAATAACCTAGATCCGCTAGCTTATAATAATCCACACTTAATGATTGGTAATGAAGAGAAATCACTGATAATTGTACCACCTGTTATTTTAATAACTGAAAATCGACATTTTCATTTAAGTTACTGTTATGAATTGAGTGTAAACAGTAATTTTTACTCTCTTAATGAAAAAGAGAGAGAATTTACTACGCAGTTATTACTTTATAAGGAGCTTCAATCTTATGAGAATATTAAGTTTTCAGAGTTAAATACTGATAGCTTTTCAAAGTGGGATGCTCTTAGAAACGTATTAGCAGACCGTTTAAATAAAAAAACAGCCAATGAAATAATACAATTTTTACCAGCATTATTCAATGAACAAATTAAAATAAAAAGATTAGACGTAGAAGATTTTTACAAAGGATGTGCTAGCTGGTTAGTACATTGGGATAACAATTTAGATACTTCATCTTTAAAAGAAAGCAACTGGCAATGGATCGAAGGTTGTGCAGTCGTAGCTAAACGACGTTACGAATTAATATACGAGCTTTTTAATAAAAAGTTAGTAGAAAAATCTATCTTTTTAACCCCCCAATATGCTTGGCTAATGTGTGAAACTTCTATATTAAGACGAAAGATTATTTCTACTTTTAGTTCAAGAGAAGAGTTATATAAAAACAATAAACAATACATTAATGAATTGGATTTAACTTATGAAGGAAAATTGAAAACATTTAAATGTGGTGACGAAAACAATCAACTATCAACTTATGCTGATCAACATTTTGATTATTTAGGACGTAAAACTGCTGCTGAAGATTGCGATTTTGATAAATATTACTTTCAGCCCTACATTATAGCGTTACGTAGATGGAATACTTACACTCGTAAAAATTTAGAACTGTCTCCTACTGATGGGCGTAAACCAAGTAAACCAGGCAAAAAACTTGGACAGATAAACCGATAAGTATTAAGAAATGTAAATTTGCGTACAAAATTTATATGACCTTTAAATGTGCTTTTCTATAAATAAGCAAAAAAATGCTAGCCACAAAGCCCTCAGCTTTTTGAGTGCGATCGCGGATTAATCCACCACTATAAGCACAAAGAAACGTCTGATAAACGTTTCACCCAAGACTATGCAACCAGCAAGTCTAATAATTATTTGTATGTATCTCAAGCTTACCGGATTAATCTGTTCGATCGCAAAATTTAAAAGCTAGGGCTGTCCACCACTACAGGAACAGCCAAAAATGCGAAAACCCCTCACTTATGACAGACAGGGGTTTGCGATTGAAAAACTTAGTAGTATTCTAACGCAAACCCTCCCCAAAAGTCAAGAATCTCGAATTTCGGAATTATCGAACTATATTAGTAATCGCCGATTAACTGAATCGATCGAAATTCTCGAAAAAGCAGGCTACTCCGGCGGCAATACAGCAATTTTCATGCTGGCTTACTGTCAAAAGGAGGCCGCATGAGAGAAAGTTGCCAGCGCTGCGGCTTTGAATTTCGGCTCAATGTCGTTAGCGATCGCCGGACAGGTACAAAATATTTGAGAGCCGGTTGCTGTGATACCCCTTTGCGTCCCTGCCCTGACCCGGATGAGTTGATGCGATCGGCTCATCTGAGTCAAGATGAGCGCGATTATTTACAGCGAATAGCAAACCTTGACTGGTTTAGCGGTCAGGTGGCCGCCCTACTTCTGCAAATTGAAGCCAAGGTCAAGGCATCTGGGCAGGTGTCAGCATGAGTAAGCTTACTACCTCCTCTCCAAGTCAGGAATGCCCGGTCTGTGGTGATATCTCCCATAAATGCCGCCACGGTGATGAAATTAATCTATGTATGTCCTTTGCCGATGCCAAGCTTGGCGAAATCATAAATGGTTATAAGCTCCTTAAACACAGTAAAGATGGGATGTGGGGAGTTTTCAAGCTTGACAATAGCCAAGAATGGAGTGATGAACAGCGAGAGCAGTGGCAATTAGACAGAAAGCGGAGAAAGCAACAACAGAAATTCGAGAATGACTTACGCCAACAAAAATCGCTGTCAGCTATTGAACGCGATCAAGAATACCGGAAATTCCTTGATGAACTAACACTTCACCCAGAAGACGAAAAAGAATTATTGCGTCGCGGGTTCACTCACCGAGAAATTGAATTAGGTGGTTGGAAGTCGGTAGATAGATATCACCAGCTAAAGCAAAAATATAACAATTTACTCCCCGGCATCTCACTTAATGGTCAAGTAATTCTCACAAATTCCGGTTGGCTATGTCCGGTCAGGAATAAGGACGGACTAATTGTAGGTATCCAAGTTCGGTTAAGGGTAGTACCTATAGGCGAGGGGCGATATCGCTGGTTATCCTCCAAAACTGAACAAAATCCAAACGGGCAATCACCTCATGTTTACTCATTAGGAGCTAATGATGGTGAATTGCCTTTAGCGTGTTTCTACCCCAAAGGAGAGCCAAAAGGCATTGCTTTGGCAGAAGGAGTTGGAGCAAAACCTTTTTATGTTGCTCAACGATTGGGAATGCTCACTTTGGGTGCAGCAGGTGGGCAATGGGCATCTAGCCCCGTGACCTTCAAAGAATCGCTCGACCATTTTTCTGAAAAGATGGATGGATTGAAGTCTATTACCATTTATGTTGATGCTGGAGATGTTCTAAATAAATTAGTGGTAGATCGATGGCAGAAAACAGTTCGGCTACTAGAAGAATGGGGCTGGACTGTTTATATTGCTTGGTGGAGTCAAGTCACCAAAAAACATGATGATATTGACGAACTAGCATCCGAAAAAATTAAAGACATTGGCTACATCACACCTGATTATTTCTGGGAATTGGCCAAGGATGAAAGGCGAAAGCTTTCTTTAACCAAAGTACTACTTGAGGATGAAAATCTACCTGTTGGTCATGCTCAGAATTGGCAGATGTGGTTAAATTCTCGAAAATACACTCCTGATATTATAATTAACCAAGATGAGTTTACATTTCCAGAAATCCCAGAATCTAATGTAATTGTCGCTGTCAAATCAGGGCTTGGAACCAATAAAACTGGAGCATTAATTCTCAAAATTTTAGAAACTGATATGGGCGTGAGATTGATTGGTTATAGAAACAATTTGTTGTTTCAAACCATCAGTAGAGCAGATGGAAAAGTCAAACTTTATCATTTAAATGGGGAAGATGCAGGAAATCTAATACCAGATCAGGACACACACCTAGTATTTTGTCTTGATTCAATAGCAAAAGTGGATGGCTATTTTGCAGGAAGAGATATATACCTAGATGAAGCTTGCTCGGTTCTTTTACACGCTGTAAATGGGGGAACACTGGGGGATAGCCAACCCAAAATAATCAAAATATTTACACGAGCGCTAGAGGTGTGCAATCGGATATTTCTAATGGATGGAAATTTATCCGATATATATGTTGATTTTGTTGCCAAGATAGTCCAAAAAAAGCGAGTAATCAAAATTGAAAACCAAAAGAAAATTTCACCACACAATATCAAGTTTATTGTAGGTATTGACCCCGAAGGTGAAATTAAAAAGCGCGATAAATCAGCTTTAGTTAACTACATTTCCTCTGAAGAAGTTACGCCTTGGATCGCGTGCGATTCAAAAGAATTTTCAAAAGTTTTAGATAGGCTCCTCAAAGACTTAGGTCGATTTGGATTCTGCTTAAATTCTGAAACTGCTGGTGAAGATTGGGCGAAGGAGTTTATGCAATCTCCTAACTTATTCATAGAATCTCGCAAACCAGATTACATGATAGTATCGCCTACAGCCGAGTCTGGAGTCAGTGTAACAGCAAAACATTTCACGGACAAAATGACATTTTTTGTAGGCGTTCAGGCGACTAATGCCCAACATCAACAGATGTTTAGACTCAGAGATAATTCAATTCCTCACTATGTAGTTTGTCCTGAATATTCAGCAATTCAGGATAGGTCAACGCCCAAAACCTATCAACCAAAAAGATATTTAGAAATTTTAGAGGCTCGAATAAATCAATCAGCAATGATGGCTGCATACGATTCAGGCAATCCCGAACGAGTTACGGAAGTGATTACTAAAGCTCTTGCAAAGAATCACGATGAATGGTGGCATCTTGCAGGACAACTAGGAGCGCTAGATCATTTCGAGATGCAGAATCTAAGATTATGTCTAATTTACGCATTAGAAGAAGCTGGACATAATGTTGAAATACTTGAATGGGAGGTTAGCCAGCAGTTCATAGAGTGCATTAAGGAAGCCAGGGAAACAGTTCAACGAGAACACGCACAAGAACTTTTCACAGCAGAACCTTATGACACACTTGAGGAGGCTAATAAATTAGCAAAAATCCATCAACGCAAGCCCATACAAAGGAGAGTCGAGAAAACACGGCTTTTGGATAGGCTGCCGGATATTGAAAAAAGCGAAGTTTATAGTGCAGATTTTATTTACGAAAGATATGTAAAAGACAAGCACTTTATCACTCAACAGCAACGGTTTTACCTTCTAAATACTTTTGAAATTTCTCAAAAGCGGCACGAAGTTGATTGGTTTTATAAAGCCACGGATCAAGACTTCTTTAGCGCTAGGGTGAAAAAAATCTCACACCTAGATATTTGGGCCCTAGAAGAATTAAATGTACTGCAATTCACAAGTGGTGAATGGCACAAAGATATGCCAGAAGTAATTGCCTTTATTGACAAGGCACGACAGCCCGAAATAGTATCAGCCTTGAATTTAAAACCAAAACCAGATTCAGCGACGGGGCAGGAGAGAATAGAGTATATTTCTAAGCTGCTAGGACTTATTGGCTTAAAATTTCAAAAACCTGAGCAAAAAATGATAGACGGGGTGCGGCAACGAGTTTACACTATTAGCTCTAAAGTCATAAGTCACCCCGATCGGCTGGCGGTGCTAGCAGCAGTTGAAAAGAAAATGGCTTGGTGGATGGCAGAAAAGAGCCAAGTAGATTGGTCAGAACAACCACTGGAACAACCCATCGCTCAAAATTTTCCCTCCGAAACGGATACGTTTACCCTGCACACCACCCCCCCAACTTATATAAATCAGGGTAGTGGTGTGCAGGCTGAAAACCCAGATTCCCTGCACACCACCCCCCCAACTTATATAAATCAGGGTAGTGGTGTGCAGGCTGAAAACCATGAGCAGGAAGCTGTTGACCTCTCAGAGTGGATGACAATGAAATCCTTGCAATATATTGCTGGGAATTTAGAGATTGTAGCGACAACTGAGGATAGTCAGGGTATGGAGATGCTAAAAGATATCCGGGACTGTATGCCACCTGAAGCTTTGAAAGTTGCTGCCAAGCTTCTACCGAAGCCATTGTGGAACCGAATTGCCCAGATGGTGAGGTTGCAGGACTTTCCAGTTGAAACAAAGCCCACTCATCAGGAAAGAGACTTTATAGTAATACCGCGCCTTTCGCAAGAGGTTAAGGCTAAAAAGCTTCTGGTTTCATCCCTGTCCAAAGAAGAACAGGAGTTTTCTGAGTGGTCAACATTGCCAAGTTTGAAAAAACTGGCTAATGAATTTTTAACACCAATAACACAAGACCTCCCCGATCAGGCTATCGAGAAAATCAAGCATTTGTTGACGTTTATCCCACCTAAAGTTTTGGGGATTGCTGCTGAGTTATTAACTGGTGAGACAAGGTACATGATTGAATCATTGCTACTCCAATTTGATATTTTTTTGGATTGATAGCAGAATATCTGAGATACCATATCGAGACTTCGCAATTTCAATTGAAAAAAGGTTTTTAAACTCTGTGACTGGGTAGCGCTCGCGTTGCATCTGAAAGTCAGAACACATTTTCAAAACACCATGACAAAAATATCATCATCTTCACTCAGTTCAGAAGTAGCAGAGTATTTAAAGCGCTGTATCACTTGGAATATTAAAAAGCTAAAACTGGGATTGTTGATTCATCAGAAGATGTCGATTGCGAAATTCATGTATAAAAATCAAAATAATTTTGACAATTTTGACAATTCTTTTGACACAATAGACGAGTAGCTTTGACAAATTTTACAAATTGTCCAGAACTCAGAAGGAAGCAGCGATCGTCCTATTAGCCAAAGGGATGACACAAGCTGAAACGGCGCGAAAGTTGGGGGTTAGCCGCCAAAACGTTAGTTACTGGCTAAAGTGCCCTGATTTTCAAGCTGAAGTAGAAAGAGTAAGAAAATCTATTCTTGCATTGCAGGAGGTACAGCCACAGCCGCCGCAGCCACAGGTAACTTTAGTAGAAACAATTCCAATCCCAATTTCTGAGCCAAGTAAAACTTTTAAGTGCGCTCTCCGGGAACGAGAGCTTTTACTCCTAGAGAAAATCGAGATGTATTTAATGCCTCAGCTTCTAGAAGGCAGTGTGAGAGCGGCTGGAATATTGTTAAAAGTCTCTGAGCGACGCGCTAAATTACTCGGATTGGAGAGAAAACCCTATGAGCTTCTTGAAGCTTTTCAAGTGCTTGTAGAGGAGGGATGTATACCTGTATCTAAAATGTCGCTAGTTAGGAGCGGACTGGACGAGTTACAACAGAAGTTAAAAGAAGGTAATAATCCGCCACAGACGTAAGCAGGGCAATTGAGGAATATCGATGAGCGATTTAGCCAATAGCTTGTTTGAGCAAGCAGCGCTGCTTAATATAATTCTCAAAACTGCAAAAGCTAACAGATGATGAGACTTTGGGGAACCAAAATTGTGTCATATTGAGTTAAGAAATGTTCATCTGGTGTCAATAAATATTCATTTTGTGTCGCTTATGATTAAAAATGAAATATTTCTGATTCAACATGAGCAAAAAAATCAAAGAACTTGACTCAAATGACTACCATGTTGCTGAATTGGTAGCGCGAGGAGCAACTGAAGCAGAAATTTTATCTGTTTACGGTAAAAGTCGTAGTTCCCTACAACGACTGAAGGCAAGAGAAGATTTTCAATTGCTTGTGCAGGAAGCAAAAGCAAACTTAAAGATAGCGATCGCTGAGGTTTCTTATGTTTCCAACAGAGAACAGCACTTACAAAAGCTAGAGCGATTTAGGGAGAATCGTGAAAAATTGGGGATGGAACTAGTAAAAACTGGCTTAAAGCTTCTTAAATTAATTAATCAACGGCTTGAAAATGCTGAAGCCAATGATTTGTCACCTAACCAAATTCCTTCTCATTTAAAAGGCGTTTGCATGGCTTTCGATTCTGGATTTAACATGACTGCTCAAGCTCTTGGTATAGAGAGAATGCTGGAGATATTCAATCAGATTGAAATTGAAGAGTAGCGATCGCTGCCCTTTACGCAAGACAATTGTCCATGTCCAAAGTTCTTCCCCTTCCAGGAATGTACGAAATTTTGCACATTGTTGATATCAGTTGGTGTATGGGGCGATCGCCATTCAATAGGAGAAATATGTATCTCTTTGAAGGAGACACAATTAATCCCAAACAAAGTTTTTCCAGTTAACTGGGATTAAGCCCTTTGTGACTAATCTGCTTTTCATCCCCTCGTGTTTTTGATCAAGTCTAAGGGCATGACAAATGGGGCAAAGGGTTCTTAAATTTGAAGCGTGGTTGCTACCGCCAGATGATAATGGACGAATATGGTCAATGTGGGCAGTTTTCAGTTCTATTTCCCCCATGCACAGACCACTCTTTTTGGGAGGTGAATCTGTTGGACTTTGACAAATACCGCGATCGCGGTTGTAAATGCGTTGGCGCGTAACTTTCCATTGTTCTAGTGGCTGGCGTCGCCACCAAAAAACAGGAAGGTTTGGATGCTGACGACGTTGCTTGATTTGTAAATACAAATTGCTTGATAACATGACATGACATGACTTGACTTAACTTGGCATGACGTGACTCAACGTAACTAGACGCAACTGGACTGGACACAACAGAACAAAACATATACTAGAGAATGGCAAAACTAGTCACATCAAAACGCCCATAGCCAATGCTTCCTCTACCATCGCCAATGCCGACTAAAGTACCAGCATTAACGATAGCTGTCTCTAATGACTTTCTATCAACAACCACAGAATCCCACAGAATAGTAAACGAGCAGCGCCACCCAGGTTTGACTACAACACGATAGCGGATATTTCTGGCTTTAGTAGATGGGTTCCAAACACCAATTACTTCCACATAGCTATCGGGTAGTTTCTCATTTTTAACAGTTCCTGCTTCAACTATCTGAGGAGGATCTGGCAGTTTTATTGGCTGGGAGGCACTATTTTGGATATAAATTTGCTCGTCCATTACTTGCAAGGTGCTGGCAATGTCTGCAAGAAAGTTACTCTTACCACGCTTAACTGTTTTACCGCCATTTTTGATTGCGCCAAAAAAGTAAGTTGGCAGCAGAAATAATTGCCTCTCCTCGTCCATTAGAACCGTTTTTTTCCATTCATTGGGACTGTTGCCAGCAACACCATCTTTCTCTTTAGCTTCTAACGGCAATGCGTCAATGCCAAAGTGGTGTATTGCAAGTGTCCTGGTTCCCAGAACCGTGACTTCTGCTTGCAGAATATTTGCCATATTTAGGGAGACAGGAATGACACGAATCAGCCTCATTGATAATTCACATCAACGAGACACCAAAGAAATTAAGTTGCAACAACAAACAGCGATCGCTTGATCGCCTAAAGCTATTACTACATAATTAGTTAAGTCGTTTTGGCTAAGTTGTTTTGGGACTAAAAGGCGGTAGCTGCGTTTTTTCGGGACGGTTGCTATCGTCTTTATAGTTATTTAACCAAATCTACTTAGCTACGTCAATTGAATTAGCTAAATTGGTTTAACTACAAGATGTCAAAGCAGGGAAATAGTGAACCCAAGGTAATTTCTAAGCTTGCAGAATACAGAAAAAACAAAGGGTTAAGCCAGGATGACTTAGCCCAACAGACTGGATTAACCAAAACAACGGTTCAAAATTGGGAGAACGGTAGAAACCTGGGTGCTGTAATCAGGGTTCTCAAAGTATGCCAGAGGCTCGATGTTGATATCAGGGAGCTTTTTGACTTAAAAGATACCAACGATGAAGAAAAAGTCCCTTGAGCGATCGCCGACAACTAAACCCAATTTCAACTTGATGAGTAAGTAAAACACCTACTAGTAAATAAATCTCCAGCCAAATTAGAAGCGAATAGCCGACTGCGCCCACAAATTAACCACCAAGGCTGGAGATTTATTTTTATGGATCTCCTTAAGTGAGCACTCATCATCTATGAGTAATAATAGACACTTTTGTTTGCAGCACCAAATAACAGAGTGGTGGATGTGGCACGAAAACTTCCAAACAGTTAATTAGTAGGTAGTGTCTGCAACTCTTTTTTGGCTATTTTCAGCCAATTATGAGCAGTTTTAGCCAGATGCATAAAAGGCAGTATTGAAAATGAACTTGCAATTGTTGTAAAGACACCAACAGAGGTTTTGCCCATAATTAAGGCTGTAGCACCTACAGAGGAAATAACAATGCAAGCATTTATTCCCAGCATGGCGATGATAAACAAAAACCATGCTTGCTTCCTGATATCTGCAACCAAAGTGTTGTTGGTAATTTTGGAACGTTCAATTTGAGACATAATGGTATCAGCTAAATATTTGATGAAGTTTGTCTCCCGACCTTGATACCGGGGAAATTTTAGTTTGTTTTTTTTGCTCTCAGATTGGGTATGAAAACTCTACAATCTCCATAGAATAAGGGTTTTAACTTTAGATGAATTCCAATTTTGAGGCGGAGGCTTCGTCTATCGCTTTGGAATCAAGCTCTTGGATATAGTTCGCCTAGTTGATGTAGTTGATGTGTTCTGCATTCGTGTTTAGTTAGTTCTGTATACTACAAAACTAGACTGAACCATGAAAGCAAGACCAGACCTATTAAGGACACAATAACTAAATTTCCTTTTTTAACCACTTATCCGATAATTAGATAAATAAGTTACCTTTTCTGTCCTTGACTCTGGCAGTAGAAAGTAACTAATTTTTCAACTTCTTATTTAGCTACACTGATAGACCAGCCATGAGCAAGCCACGAAAATCTCGGAGCGTATGTGCTAGTCCTGAAGGGAAGAGACTACTTGAGCGAGCCAAAAGGGAATGGAGGGATAGTGAAGGCAATCGTCTAAGTTTTGAGCGCATTGCTGAAATGGCTGGTTTAGGAAGCGATAGAACAGTTAGGCGCTTCTTCGATGGAGAAGGGATTGATCAGAGCAACGCACATTCTATTATCAAAGCTTTAGGTTTAGAGTACGATTCGGTAATCCCACTAGAAGAAGAGAAGGTGGGAGAAACTATAAAAGAAATTGAAGAGCGTGAAAGCAATTCAAATAGTGCAAGTGAATTAATAAAAGATTTGGAAACAATTTTAGAAGAGTATAGACAAAATACAGAAAATGATGATCAAGCGATGCACTGGTTAAAGGGAAACCGACAAGCTTTAGCACAACAAGCTGCTGAGGTTGCCTTGAGAGAATGTGACAACCAAAATCTTTACGATGGAGATATAGAATACGCCCGAATTCTTGAAGAACTATCCAAAGATGTAAAAGAATATCTCCTAATTTGCTATATCTGTTTAAAAGAGGGAACTATAGGTGTAGCGAACTGCAAACATAAACGCTTCAAACCGCAAACAAGGCGATTTTGAAACCACATTAACTGCAAATAAGGGGGGTCTCAAAACCACATTATTTGCAAATGAAACTGCAAACATAATTTTCAAACTGCAAACAAGGGTTTTCAAACCACATTAACTGCAAATAAGCCGTAACCCTTATGGGAATTGAGTTACAGCATTTATGGCTCTATAAGTGTCCAGTTTATACGAACTTTTTTACTGGACATATATGTACGCTTTTCGTGGTTTAATTTGGACTAATACCGTTCAATTAAATACATAAAGCTGTTTAAACCGACAGCCAATATGGCTATGGTTATTTATGCTTACTTGAGAGTCTCCAGTGACAAACAAGACCTACACAACCAACGGCATGGCATTTTAGAATATGCCAACACCCATGCTTTGAGTCCCATTCAGTTTATAGAGGACACAGTTTCTGGACGGGAGAAATGGTTAGAGCGAGGTGTAGGACAACTATTGAATCAAACAGCACAAGCAAAAGATGTAGTCATTTTTTCAGAAGTTAGTCGGATGGCACGCTCTACCCTACAAGTATTAGAAATGCTGGAGTGCTGTGTGCGCCGAGGAATCAACGTCCATATCGCCAAACAAGGTATGGTGCTAGATGATTCAATGCAAAGCCGAATTACAGCAACGGTTTTAGGCTTGGCGGCAGAAATTGAGCGGGAATTGATTGTACTGAGAACAACCGAAGCACTAGCCAAACGAAAAGCTGAAGGGAAAACACTGGGACGACCCAAAGGACGACAATCTGCACATTTGAAACTGGACACAAGGGAAGCAGAAATTCGCAGCTATCTATCCAAAGGGATCAGTAAACGCTCGATTGCAAAACTGGTCGATTGTTCACCTTCCACGCTCTACGATTGGTTGTCACGCAAACATCTCCACTCACGCCACGACAAATTGGTGGAGAAATCATAGGATGCCAAAGAAACAAATACCAATTGATGCAATCGTAGACCTACGTCGCCGCTTAGAGCAGTTACCACCACGCAGTCCATCTCGTCGGGTATTAGTTCAAGAAATAGCTCAACTGTATGGCATCTCAGAAGATACTGTGTATCGAACACTACGAGAAGGGAATGTTGTTCGCCCAGTGCGCCGGGTTGATTGTGATGTCCCGCGTGTAATTCCTAAAGCTGGACTAGAGCGATACTGTGAAATCATTGCTGCCATTAAAATACGTACCTCTAACCGCAAAGGTCGCCATTTATCGACTGTGCAAGCAATCCGTTTATTGGAATCCGATGGTATAAACACTCCAGAGGGTCATGTCACAGTTCCAGTAGGTTTGCTCAAACCAACCACAGTCAATCGTTATCTCAACAAATGGGGTTATGACCGCGATACCCTCCTGCGACAACCACCTGCTGTTCGCTTCCAGGCAGAATATAGCAATCAATGTTGGCATTTTGACCTCAGTCCATCAGACCTCAAGCACGTAAAAGCACCAGCTTGGATAGAACCGGGACGTGGACATCCCTTGTTGATGCTCTATAGTGTCGTGGATGACCGTAGTGGTTTTGCATACCAAGAATACCACGGTGTTTACGGTGAGGATGTGGAGGCAGCACTGCGGTTTATGTTTGCTGCCATGTCACCCAAAAAAGAGACAGACTTTCCCTTTCAAGGCATTCCTCAAATGCTGTACATGGACAATGGGCCCATTGCTAAGAGCTTAGTGTTTCAAAAAGTTATGGGTTATTTGGGGATTGAAGTACGTACCCATTTACCTAATGGCAAGGATGGACGACGGGTGACAGCTCGTTCTAAGGGGAAGGTAGAACGACCGTTTCGCACTGTTAAAGAAATGCACGAAACTCTTTACCACCTGTATGAACCGGAGACTGAAGCTGAAGCGAACGCTTGGTTGATGAAGTTTTTGCTCCATTACAATAGCCGACCCCATCGCAGTGAACCTCATTCCCGGATGGAGGACTGGGTTAGCAATTTACCTACGGGAGGCATTCGTCAAATGTGTAATTGGGAGCGTTTTTGTACATTTGCGCGCGAACCCTCGCGCCGCAAGGTGGGCATCGATGCTCGCGTTACGGTTGAGGGAGTGGCTTATGAGGTAGAACCAGATTTGGCTGGAGAAACTGTTGTTCTGTGGTGGGGCTTGTTTGATAATGAACTTTACGTAGAACACGGAGAGCGTCGCTACGGGCCTTTTCTTCCTGTAGATGGGCCAATTCCCCTACATCGCTACCGTAGTTTCAAAAAAACACGGACGCAAAAACGAGCTGACCGGATTGAATCTT
>NZ_JACJSH010000088.1:0-20535 GCF_014698055.1 Nostoc sp. FACHB-133 | reverse complement strand
CGAACAGCATCTCAAAAACTCAGACTTCGAGGCTTTACCGATGTTGAGATTGCCCCGTTTACCTCAGAACAAATCATCGCCTTTGCTCAAAAATGGTTTGTAGCCTTTACCAAAACCAACATTCAAGACGGTCAAGCGCTGTCCGTTCAGTTTGTTGAGAAGTTGGAATTAGATGAAAACTGGCAATTTCGCCAACTTGTAGTTACACCCCTATTTCTGCATCTTGCTTGCTGGGTGTTTCACGCTCAAGCAAAATTTCCGACTAAGCGGACTGACTTTTATAAGCAAGGTTTAGACCTTCTATTGGGCAAATGGGATGAAGCCAGAGCCATTGAACGGGATGAAGTTTACCGAGGGTTTTTGTTACCACAAAAGCTCAAGTTATTGAGTCAGATTGCAGCAGCGACATTTGAGCAAGGTCAGTACTTTTTTGAGCAACGCATCGTTGAGCAATACATTGGTGACTATATTCAGAATCTGACCAAAACGCCTATGGATGCCGAAGAACTGCAAATAGAAAGTGAAGCAGCACTGAAAGCGATCGAGGCTCAACATGGGCTACTAGCAGAACGGGCGCGGGGAATTTTTTCATTCTCCTATCTGGCGTTTCAAGAATACTTCACAGCAAGAAAAATCGTTGCCAGCCATAATCTAGAGGCATTTGGAGAAGCTTTAGAAGGATTAGTTAGTCACATTACAGATCCGAACTGGCACGAAATTTTCTTGTTAACAGCTACCATGCTCAGAAGTGCAGACTCTTTAGTACAGTTGATGAAGCAACAGATTGATGCACTGGTTGCCCAAGACCCTTATTTACAAGAATTTTTGACCTGGGCGAGCCAAAAATCTCGTACTATTCCCAGCCAACCAAAAGAGGCGACAACACGAGCCTTTTACCTTGCCTTAAGTCGGACTCCTCACATAGCTTCTCACTTTGCCCTAGCCAGCAGTCTCGACCAGGGAATATTTCTGGATACGGCTTTAGATGACCTACTGCTCGAATGTGCAATTGATGGGAGCCAGGACTTTGCCCACATCCACGCCTGTGGAGATGCTCTCTCAAACATTTTGGGTATAGTTCTGGATATTGGACTTCATAAATCTCTGCAACAACTCTTTGATCAATTGCCAAGTTCTCGTCAAAATAAAGAACGGCTTAAGCTATGGGGGCAGACAAACTATTCAGCTTGGGCTGAACAATTAAAGATGACGGTCATTAATTATCGCAACATTAACCACCAGTGGCAGTTTAGCACCGAACAACAACAAGTTTTGCAACGATACTACGATGCCAATAAGTTACTACTCGATTGTCTGCATAGCAATTGTGAAGTGACTGCTGCTATCAGGCAGGAAATTGAAGCCACCTTATTGTTACCTCAAAAGGAACTTGAGGACAGGGAATGGCAATAATCCTTTTGGTTAATTATGACGGTTTTTACTTCAAAGACGCTGAGATTTAGCTAAATTTTTAAACTGTCCAAATCGTTCATCAAATAAGAGATTGACAGTCGTCTCACTACTAAACCGACTTTTCAAAACCGAAACTTCAAAAATGCCTTTTTGGGTAGTCTGTTTGTCATAGTGGAAGAGTTTCTGCAATCGAAACAAGGGCAGCGATTGATTGCGGGAGAAAAGTTGAAAAAAGAAGAAGGAGATAAGCTTTTACTTCAACAGTTGGAATCAGCTTGGAGTGCGTGTGTTGGAAGTGAGGTGATTATCTACACGCCGCTAGCTACTTTTGGATATCATATCGCAGAGAAATTAGGCGTACCTTGCTTTTTTGCATCAGTTCTACCGTTGACTCCCACAGGGATGTTTGGGTTTTTGAGATTTGCTCAAATAACTAAAAACCCGCTAAAGAAATTAATCAACTATGGCAGCTACTTACTAGTAGAGTTTTTACACTGGCAAAGATATCGTCAACTGCTCAATCACTTCAGAACAGAAACTTTGAAATTGCCGCCTCTACCATATTTGGGCAGACGCTTCAGACAGAATACTCCGGCAAAAAACAATTCGCAATTCGCAATTCGCAATTAAATACAAGGAAATATTTTAATTATTTAATTGTTAATTAACGAGTACAGAGCCAACAATGATTCTCTGAATGAGTGGTCTACAAGATAGTGGTGGGTTCAAGCCCTCACTAATTGTAACTGCGAATTGCGAATTGCGAATTGTTCGGTCAGGCTGGGGGAACGTTGGAAGAACAGTGAATATAAAAGATTCGCTACGAGTGTTTGTGATCAAGGAAGTTCCCCATGATTGGTTATTTCCTCAAGTGCCAGCAGTAGTACATCACGGAGGAGCTAGTACAACGGCGGCAGTGTTACGTGCAGGGACACCATCAATTACTGTACCTTTTTTTGCAGATCAGCCAGTTTGGGGTGAAAAGCTAACTCGGTTGGGAGTCAGCCCTGCGCCGATACCATACAAGAAAGTGTCAGATAAAACTTTAGCAGCAGCGATTGAAATCGTACTGGGTGATGAGGTGATGCGGTGTAAAGCCCAGGAGTTAGGCCAGAAGATTAGAGATGAAGATGGTGTGGCGAACGCTGTTGAAGCATTCCATCGGCATTTGGGGTTGATTGAGTGAGAAATCTCACACAATTAAAATACATCATCACACCCACAACAGCAGTAAATGTCCCAACAAGTTAAAGTTTACACGGTACTCTGTGTCAACAGCAGTATCCTAATGGTTTTTTACACGCCAGGGCATTGCTGGGGATTCCGTATCATCAGCCGCACAGGTGGGATATTCGGGGAACAAAAGATTTATTACACGGCGGAGGCAGCGTTGCGGATGGGGTTGGAGTGGTTGCGGGATGAACGGTAATGAGTGAGTGCGTATATGCGATCTCAAGGTCAGCATTAATGGCAAGAGACAATCATTTTTTATGAAGGTGAATTTGCTCAAAATTTACCCTCATGCGATCGCATCTCAAGAATGATTTCGAGTCAACTGGAGTAAGATGGCTTCAAGACTTTGTAGTGCAGCGTTGGTAGTGCGTTGGTGTTCTTGAAAGTTACGTTGATGTTCTTGAAAGTTACGTTGATGTTCTTCAAAGTTACGTTGATGTTCTTCAAAGTTACGTTGATGTATTTCGTGGCTATCGCGTAACTCAAGTAGTACATCATCTAAGATTGCACTTCTGGCCAATACACGATTTACATTATCAGTAAGCAAATCTAATTGCTGTTGAGTATTGGATTGTCTCTCTGCTAGTCCCAATACTATTTGTTCAAGTCGGTCTAGTCTACTTGGGAAATACTCAGGCGTGTCGGTCATATTACTTTCGTTAGTCCTCTACTAGGGATTATATAAAGTTGTGACATAGAATTGCACGTTATTTTAGCAAGAGTCTCCAGGCTGAACAGACTTTTACTATTAGACTACTAGTTTTGCTCAGGGCAAAAACCATAAGATGACATCTAAATTATAAGTTGTGCTTCTCTCAATTGTAATTGTTGCCATTAGGAGCAGACAGTTGAATCATCTCGGTAAAACGTGAATACTTAACTGCATCGGTAGGGGGATAATCTGCCGATACTGCAATTAACCCAATTTTTATATCCTCGAAATAAATCACACCCCCAATACGTCCTTCGATTTGAAAAGCTCCATGAAATAAATGATATGGAGAGATGTAGATTAGCAAAAAGTCACTAATTCTTATTGCCCTATCAAATATCTGCTGACAAGTTTTTTGGAGGACAGTATCTAGATATTCATTATAGGCAGGCTCACCCATGTCAGTGAATTCCCGCAGATCCGCAAAATGATCCATATAAAATAGCCAGATATCGGACAAGTCTGCGTCATCCGTGAGTTTTTGCTTAAGTTCATGTAATCGGTCGATATTCATATTGTGGATATTGAGGAGATGGGGTGAACAGACAGTTAAAAAGTTATCAATTATTTTTGCATTAATGGGCGATAAAGAATTGTCACCAAAGGGTTCTACTAAATGGTGGGAGACTTAGAACGAGAGACTAGTGCTAGTGTACTATAAGATTTGTAGTTTAGGATTTAATTTGCTCGTGGCATAGTGCGTAAAAAATGAGACTGCTTGTGGTGGAGCTACCCTTGGGACAAGAATCTGTCGCTAGAACCAGGAAAATAGTTCACGTTGATATGGATGCCTTCTACGCATCGGTGGAACAGAGGGACAACCCTAGCTACCGAGGCAAACCGTTAGTCGTCGGTGGCAGTCCCAATCAACGAGGCGTAGTTGCAGCCGCCAGTTATGAAGCTCGTAAGTTTGGTATTCATTCAGCAATGCCTTCAATAACTGCGATCGCTAAATGTCCTGGGCTTATCTTTGTCAGACCGAGATTCGACGTTTACCGAGAGATTTCCACTGCAATCCACGCCATATTTAAACGCTACAGTGATTTAGTGGAAGGAGTTGCACTAGATGAAGCATACCTGGATGTGACTGAGAACAAGCAAAACATCACCTACGCTTCTACTATCGCAAGACATATCAAAACTGCGATTTTCCAAGAAACCCAGTTGACGGCAACCGCAGGCGTATCGATTAACAAGTTTCTTGCAAAAATGGCATCAGGGCAGAATAAGCCGAATGGACTAACGGTGATTTTACCGGAGGATGCGATCACCTTCGTAGAACAACTGCCAATTGAGAAGTTCCACGGCATTGGAGAAGTTACGGCGGCTAAAATGCATTCACTGGGGATTCATACTGGCGCAGATTTGAAAATGCGAACTCTTTCTGAGTTAACACATCACTTTGGTAAAGCTGGTCATTATTACTACAGAATTGCCAAGTCAGAAGATGACCGCCCAGTTGAAGCGAATCGGGTTCGCAAGTCCGTTGGTGCAGAAACCTCGTTTGCACAGGACTTAAGCGATGTCGGTCAGATGTTGCAGGAACTCGAAATTATTGCCCAAATTGTCGAGCAACGGTTAGAGCAGCACGAAACGCGTGGCCGCACATTAACTCTAAAAGTCAAGTTTTCTGACTATCATCAGATAACCCGCAGTAAGACAATGCTTGCTCCCATAGGTGAACTATCTACGATTTTTGAGATAGCCAAAGCACTGTTTGAGTCGATTGATCTGGAGAATCGCAGTATTAGGTTGCTGGGCATTTCCTTATCTAATTTGGATAACGCCAAACAGACTCAAGTCATTCAATTGCCACTATTTCAGAATGCAGGCATCATATTTTAGCTCTGTGTTAACTGGTGCAAAAGTACCTTGCTTTCTGAATAGCTATCTCGTTCGCGTAGCGTCTCCGACAGGAGAAGACTCGCTTGCCGCCGCCGCCGCTATCCGCCACTCGCACAGAATTCAATTCTGTTAGCGGATAGCTAAGGTTTAGCCCATTCTGGCTCTTGACTCCTGAATTCTGTTCGTTAAATATCTAAAAAATTGGCAAGTTTATCAAAAGATTATTCATTGCAATATAATAGTTAACCAAAATTAAATTTTACTATACAAACATTTTAGTTAATTTTTTAAGTTAAATCTAAAAATATCTATAAGTTTGATAAATGGATCAAAATATTTTGCATTGTCCTTCAAAATTAAATTGTATAAATTTTAGATGTAAGTAGCATTGATGAAAAATTTGTTATCCCCATTAAGTGGAGATAACTAAATAATCTAGTAGCTACTAAGTAGTTTGGCTAACGCTCAAGTGATTAAATAAACTTAAGTCTATTTAATGTTGCAATGCTAGCAAGATTTTTATCCAATAATGAGGATTAATCTAATGGCAGAAAATTCAAGTAATAGTGGGAACAATTCGATTTTACAATCACCCTTCGGTCGCTTGGAAGGAGTTCTTGGTAAAGAAGGACTCACCAAGATATTTAGTGGTATTGGTAATGGAGAAAGTGGTGGTACTGGTGGCAGTAAGCCTGATTTAGCCTATGGTGGTAATCCTTTCGCTGGCGACAACTTCTGGAATATATTTGCAGGAGGTGTCAACCCATCCGCAAACGGTGGTAGCAATCTGTTATTAAGTAACGGTAACAATTCTATTCCAGCTAGCGGTATTAACCCCTTTGCAGGCGATGCTGGCAGTGGGCTTCAGGAATTAATCTTTGATCGATTAAAGTCAATTTTAGGTGATAACTTTTTCAATGGTATTGATAACACATTGGCAGGAGGTAGTAACCCGTTTGCAGGCAGTGGTTATCCGATTCCAAGTGGGGCTACCAACCCATTTGCAGGTAGCAGTAATCCTATAGCAGGTGCTGGTAGTCTGCTTCAACAATCGCCTTTCGATCCGTTGAAAGAAGCTCTTGGTAACAACATACCCTTTAGTAATGGTGGGAATACATCTAATCTAAGTAGCCAAACCTTTAATAAGGACAACGCACCGATTGGTAATGGTAATAAGGATCTTGGTAGTAATAACGCAACTATTGGTAATTTTAACTCGGATTATGGCAGTAACAGCGCAACCATTGGCAATGGTAATTGGAACTTTAATAATGACAACGTAACCATCGGTAATGGCAACTGGCTATTTGGAAAGAGTAACATAACTCTTGGTAATGGCAACTGGTATTGGGACGACGGAAGTAATAATTCAACATTAGGTAATGGTAATTGGCACTTCGGCAGTGACAACGCAATCATTGGAAACGGCAATTGGGATTTTGGTACTAATAATACAATTATTGGTAATGGCAACTGGGTTTTTAGCAGTGGAAATGAAATTATTGGTAATGGCAATTGGTTAGCAAATACTGACAACACAAAAATTGGAAACGTCAATAATATCAGTAGTTTAAACTTATCACAACTAGGGATTAAAACTGATGTTAACAATCTAATTGACTCTCTTATAGGTAAAATAGGTCAAAATTTTCTTGGATTAGCAGGAGATTTTGATGTATCAAGTAGCCAAACATTTAACCGCCTCATCTCTTCTAAAAGTGTTGGTAACGACACTAATATATCTGGCGATATTGAGCAACTTTTGGCATCACTCAGCCCAATTCAAGGAAATTTCATCAATTATCAGACCGTGCAAAGCCCTCAGCCTGTCCCAGAATCTGTTTCTTCAGCGTCGTTGGTACTAATGGGACTTATGTGTTTGCTGTTATCACTGTTCAAAAAACAACAACACTGTTAACGTAAATTCAATCCTTCTAAGCCAATACAGTTCAGTTAAGGCTGAAAGTGATGTAAATTAGGCATTGTTCTGTTTTCAGGAGCAGGATAGAGGACGCACATTAACCCTGAAAGTCAAGTTTTCTGACTATCAGCAGCTAACCCGCAGTAAGACAATGCTTGCTCCCATCAGTGAACTATCTACGATTTTTGAGGTAGCCAAAGCATTGTTTGAGTCGATTGATCTGGAAAACCGCAGTATTAGGTTGTTGGGGATTTCTTTGTCTAACCTGGATAACGCCAAACAAACCCAAGTAATTCAACTGCCGCTATTTCAGAATGCAGGGATTATATTTTAGCGTAGGCTAGCAAGAACCGCAGCATCGCGCTGTTTAAATACTGACTTACCCACGACAGAAATCATCAACTCTCAACTCGCGCCACAAATCAGACGGTTGCCACCCGGAGTTACCAACGGAGCGTAAGGGGCGATAGTGTTCAGAAATGTAGTCCGATTTTGATACTTCAATGTACACAGGTGGATTTGGTTCAATTACTGTTTCAGGAATATTTTGGCTCTCAGGAATCTCAATGGGTTCAATGGGTGGTAGGGTTACTTCTGTTTTCTTGCGAACTGGGTTAGGGTTTTTTTTGATGAGTCGGTTTCATATCTATAGGAATCATTCGGCTTTCCACAAAGAACGGATATTCTAGAATACAAGAAGTTCTCAGCGAATCAGAGACATTTTGCCGTTTGTTTTATGGGTGCGGAGTGCTTTTTGGGGACGGGAGCGGAGCGCGATGCCGAATAGCCAGTCTTAGAAATGGATTTAACAATAGCTATGATGTTGTCTACTTGCATATCGAAAAATATTTGCCGACCAATGGTCGGCAAAATAGCTAGTTATTGACAACTGTTTTCGGAATCACCGCTTATTTGACTCCACGGAACGTAGTTCAATGCGAGTATTGAGGTAATCTTTGCAAGTTTGCCAGTCTGGAATGATGTTTACCCCTCTCCAGAAACATATTCCTGGGCGGTTAATGTAGGGGCGTATTGGGCAAATTGCCGTTGCTGCTTGGTTATCCATCTTCCACGGTTGCTAACTCTAGTCTGGATAGCTTCTAGGGGTGAATTATGGGGGGCTTTAACTACAACGCTACTGTCTGGATGGACTTCAATGCCCAGAGTTTTGCGATTGCTGTATTCAAGCGCAAACAAAATTGACTTCACTGAAAGCGTGAGTTTGTCCCCGGTGTTGAATTTGATTTAGTTTGCGAAGTTGGGTTGTGAGGATTTCTTCTAGAACAATCTTAGAACGTTTTCCCCCACGTTTGGCTAGGGCTGACTGTGGTGTGAGATATTCATAGCCCATGTTTTGCAGAAGAGTAAGGGCTGGAAGTTGGGAGATGATATTTTCTAGCCAGTCACTTGGGGATAGGTTCATTGTCAGATTGTTTTAAATTTCTCTTGCTGTAATTAGAGCATAATCATAAATTTTTGGGCTGATTCTTGTTCCTTTACTGATTAAATTATCTAAAATATTCTTGACATTATCAATCAATCCTTGCTCTTTTGCTAAAATAATCACTCCAACTAAACCAATAATTGGCAAGCCTCTACTAATAGCAACTTTTCTCCCAGCTTTTTCATCAATTAAAAGTTGATCTGCTTTTAATTCTTCTGCCAAAATAATTGCCGAACATTCTCCTAAATCTAAGTCGGTTTCTAATTGTAATTGTTCAATGAGTTGGTTATTACTTATAGAAAGAACTTCTAGCCATAAGGCTGATTTTACAGCTAAAACTGCGGGATGATTCCCCGTTGTTAATTCTGTATAGACTTGTTGAGGAATTATTACTCTACCAAAAACAGCCGAAAGTAAATCTAATTTACCAATTTTAGAAAGTTCACTTAATGGGGTTGTATCTGAGACAACAATCATAGATTATTGCCTTGTAATTTCATTTTCGCCTGATTAACTTCTTGCTGAAATTCGTCTAAAGTCATACTATCGTCAAATAGAGATATCTCATATTTAGACATTAAATCTATTACCTCTAGTCGAGGAATTCCTAGTAATTCACTAGCCTTACCACTGCTAATTTCTCCATGTTTAAGTAGAGTCATCACATAAGCTTCTTTGGCTTTAGTTTCTGCTTCTTCTCTGATGGCATTATTAACAGAATGAACAGGAATGGTAAATTCTACTTTAGTCATAATTCCAGAATATTTTCTTTGTGATGTTTCATTTTCAACAGGGTTGATATTATATAATATATCGTTTTTTTATCGGCTAAAGTCGAGTTATTCGGCGATTTTAACTAGTCAATTTTACTACGGTAGTATCAAGTGTACACTGTCATACTCGCACCCGCTCCAAATCGTAATCAGTTACCCGCGCGATGGAATCTCTGGAGGTAAAAACCTCATCACCTTTTTCCGATATGCTGGGAGACATCCACTCGATGCTGTAGAACCAAGAATCATTAATCAGTTGAATTCCCTGGACAATACGAACCGGAGGGCCATCACCGTGAAACCGAAACTCAACTAACTCACCGAGTCGAAACACAGGTTTTTCTTTAGTGTTCGCTTGTAAGTTACCTGTACCAATAAGTTCACTTCCCAAAACAGTAATATTGGTATTACTAGCGTTGATTTCATATTTCCAGCCATGTTCTGACCACTCCACACCAGTACAATAACCGAATGCTTTGGCAGACTTTACGTACACTCGTTCTAACAAACTGACCAGTAACGGTGGGATTTGCTGACCCCACGGCTGAGAAATGTACCAGCACTGTTCCAAGTTTTGGACAAGGTTAGTCATACAGTCACTCCGAATAATTTGCTCTGTGCAGATATAAATAGTTGTGTTGCGAAACTGGGAGGGACAGAATACCCGATGATTGACCCAGCCGTAGCAGTCTCGTTGGGAAACTCGTACCAACCGGGAAACCCTTGCAAGATTGCAGCCCCTTCAATAGACAAGGATTTGACCGTACCATCCGGCAACCAGATATCAGCGAACTTACTACGGTTACAGCCTTTGTGATCGGTAAAATGCGATCGCAATATCGTATTGCAAGGTAAATACCCAGGCTTGTACTTCATTCCGTTGCGTCCTCCAACTCTCTCTAGTAGCAGTGGTGTTGGTTCGTTAACCGTCAGAAATTTTTCTACCGCTTGCCGTTGTTTGGGGAGTAGCTGGGAATCGGTCATCATAGGAATGAGATGGGCAATGGCATCGTACCAACCTATTGGTTTTCTGTAAGCGGGTAAAGCAACGCCAAAACCCCTACTTGCAACCAGAACTAACCGCCGTCGCGCCTGGGGTAATCCGAATTTGTCCATGCTGACCACGCTGTAATCGACCGAGTACCCCTCAAGTTCTAGAATTTGCAGGATAATACTGAAGCTCTGACTGTTCCGATAGCGCGGCACATTTTCCAGCGTGAACACCCGTGGCTGCAACTGCCGGATGGCTTCTGCCACAGCGATCGCTGCACTCAGATCATCAGCCGTTTCAATGCCTTTTCCCGCCTTAGCTGTGTGAGCCTGGCTGAAGTTGGCGCATACTGGCGAGGCATGGAGGTAATCGGGGCGGTGGGGAAAACCTATGAATCCTGACTGTGCTACTTCTTGAACTGTTAGCTGGACGACTCTACACCCGTATTCGCTGAAGTTGTGGTGATGGGTTTTGGCGATCGCCTTGCTCAGTTCTGGTTTGCTTGGGTCAAACTCTACTGCAATAACTGGACGAATCCCGGCTTCAACCATCCCCGCTTCAATCCCACCGCCACCAGCGAAAAGTACTACAGCGATCGGTGCATTGGCTGGAAGAACTGGTTTTAATTTTGTGTTATCAAAATTTTTGCAGACATCTAATTTTGGTGATGTCTTTTTGGATTTCGCTTTTTTGATAAAGGTTGACCCATCAAGTAACTTTTTAGTTTTGAGGTACGGATATAAACATCCAACCGATTCGCATTGTGAGGCTTTGACCCCTTTCTCTAAGAATTTTTCGGGTATTGCAGATAACTCAGATATTACTGATTTAGTCATGCAACCACCTCCATAATCAAATCGTCTGGCACTTCAAAAATTCCCAACCGCCCAATGTAAGGAATCGGCGTAATCTCGCGCGGATTCTCCAGCTTCCAATGGTATTGCCCAGCCATCCCCCAGCCAGATGTAACTTGTGAGAATCGGCAGTCAACTATTGTGACAATGCCAATAACTTGTCCACGACGTAGAGAGATTAGTTCTGGGATTACTACCCCCATCCCTTGGCAAAATTCTCTCGCTAGCTGGTAATCTTTTTTGGTGCAAGTTTTGGCAGCGTGAATCAGAATGTCGCCGCGATAATGAATGGGCCAGCCTCGGTTTTCTATGTCTTTAAGAGCATAAATTATTGCCCATGCCCAAGGTTGACGAACAGATAGCGCTTTCATGGGTTTTAAAACTCCAGCAATTGAATGTATGCGTCTAATGCCGCGATCGCTGGATGTGGATGTGGCTTTGAACGCAGTCCGTTGCAGATTGTGGCAATAGTCCCAAGTTCTGTAAAGCTGAAGCTGATACTGGACTGTCGAGCCGCGCAGTGCTGAATAATCGTCAGTAACACAAAATTCAACAATTGAATTGTAAGATCACGTCGATGATCACGTCGATTGGCTAAATGTGTTTCTAAGTTCTCAGTAATAATTAGGCGACTAGCAGTAAGAGAATTGCACTTTTCAACATCTGGTAAAATTCGGAGCTTGAACTTGTAATCGCGCTCAGTAGATAAACATTCATCAGGGGCAAGAGTTGCCCATTTATGGAAGAGTTGTTGGATAGTTGTACTCATAAAGTCTGTAATTGTGAGTTTCTGCGAGAATAGAAAGAAGAAGGAGGGATTATGACAAACGCTTTTCCACCGGAAGATATCAGTGCAAGGTTTGATAATATTGATACTTGTCTAGAAGAGATCGGTGACGAATTAGATTTGCTGAGGACAGTACAAAATGCAAACAGGCGGGAAACAAGGGGTAACTCCCAAACCATTGCTAGGTTAGAGCGTACCATTAGGGAATTGGCTGACATTGCGCGTCTCCATCAGGAAGGATTACGTGCTGCTCAAAGAGATGCTGAACGCGATGGCGTAACCGCCCAGCGTAGCTGATCGCCAAGCCATAAGGGAAAATGAAATTCAAGCTGACCGCGATCGAGAAGTATTGTTGGCTTCTCTACTCCAAGCAGAACGCGATCGCCAAGTCTTTCAAGAGGAAATTCGCAGAATTTGGGAGTATTTACGTGACCGGAATGGTGGCAGTAGTACGCCAAATTAATTAACTCCATCCCGTTTACCTCGCCAAGTTCAAAAATTTCGATGTGGATAAATCGCACAACATTGTTGCAGTGCCAAGCTTACCGTAAAGGCGGTTTTTCTCAACAATCAACTCAATAGTGCGATCGCTGGGGTCTTTCGTATACACGGCATCTCGGTAAAGCATAATTAACTGGTCACAAACCTCAAAGATTTCGCCAGAATTACGTAACAGATGCCGATTGGGGCGTTTATCAGCCGTAGTTTGATTGCCCCGATTGATTTGACAGCCCAAAAAAACAGGGATTTTGTGAGACTTGGCAATATCTCGAATCTGACGGGTAATCTTGCCCACTTCAAAAGCCATGTTCCCGCCTGACTCCAGAGGAATCTGCTGCAAGTAGTCAATAAACACAGCCCCAATAGAACCACCAAATTCGGCAATAGCACGGCGCACAGCAGAGGCAATCATTGTGGTTGTAGGGGAAGAATGCTCGTAAACCTTCCAAGGCAACTCCACCATCTGCCCTATGCCTTGTGCTATTTGCTCCCAGTAGCATTGCGTATTGGTTTGAATCATAGAAGCGTCTACACCTGTGATTCGGGCTAGCATTCGGGCATTGAGTTGATTCTTGTCCATTTCTGGAGTAACGTACAGAACTGGCTTTCCAAGTTTGGTCATGATTTCGTAAGCGTAAGAAATCATGAAGTGAGTTTTCCCCATGTGGGATTCGGCAGCCACTACAACTAAGCTGCTGGGATAAATGCCACCGGTGATATTTTCGAGGTCGTACCAACCAACTTTGTCGCCTGCCATACTTCCCATCTCCAGTTTTTGAAAAAGTTCAATGCCCATGTCTTGCGCTGAGAAAACCTTGCAGCGTTCATCGCTTTGATTTTGGGTAACGGTGAAAACTTTCGCCTCAGCTTGCCCAAGGACAAGTGGTAGTTCAGTTTCTGTTTCGTAACCGAGATGGACAATTTCATTGCCCACTTTGATTAACTGCCGCCGTCGATATTTCTCCATCACTAGATCAGCCAAAGCATCAATGTTGACGGCGGACACAGTGCGGTCTACCAAAGTTGCTAGCTTATTCCTGCCACCAATGCGATTGAGCAAATTGTGGTCAGCCAACCATGCGGTGACGCTTAGTAAATCTGTGGGTTGAAACAGAGCATGAAGCGTTGTCGCAGCTTGATAAATGTATGAGTGGGCGCTGATGTAAAAGGCTTGGGCTATTAGGCGATCGCTGACTCTGGTTATTGCTTCTGGGTCGAGCATAATCCCGCCCAAAATAGCAACTTCCGCTTCGATATTTTGTGGAGGCAAGTTGTCAAGTGACCTGTCAGGGTGAAAAGAAACTACGTTGTCTTGATTAGAGTGCATAATTATGCTCTTAGTGCTAATTTTAACTGCGCTTCAACTTCTCGCAAATTCGTGGAAGATGGTCTGGTGTTGCTCGGAACTTTTGGCTCATTTGCTTTGGCTTGAAGTTTTGCCTTTAGCTCCAGCATTTGTGGGCTATGCTGATACCCATTGGATGGAACCCGAATAGATTGCTCTTGCTGACGGCGTATCCGGTCTTGTGCCAAGGCATCTTCGAGCGAACTGTTAGTGGTGTTTTTTACTTTGTGAGCCAAAGCAGTATGCTGTTGAGGTAGGGGTTGTTTTTCTGTTTGCAATGCTTGCTGATAACGCTGATTCAAATTCGTCCACCCACCCTTGGTTTTCTCCCAGGTATTCATTACAGCGATCGCATGAGTAATTTCGAGTTGTGCCGAGAGTTTCGATTTAGTGGCTAATTCTTGTGCCAGGAAGTCCACGACTATCGGGTTGAAGTTCTGGTAGCGATTATTCAGCTTTCGCTCTCCACTGTGCCAAGGTAAAACCCAGCGATTCCACTTGATTTTTTCTCTGACAACCAGTGGTACAAAATCATCAGCAAAAGCAGTTGGGTCTGTAATCCAAGCGTCAATCAGTTCTTTCACGTTCCGGGCTGTCTTGTAGGGACAGGTTAGTTGCGGCTTATTGGCTTGTTCGGATTTCTCGAATGACCCTGCCGCAATAGTTGATCCACTTGAGGGGTTATCGGTTTGTTGCGAAGACTCGAAATTTTTTGACAACGAAGTGGGTAATTGTAGGGTTGGTTCTTCTGGGGTTGGTTTTTCTAAACTTGGTTCTTCAAGTTCAATTTCTTCCGTTGTTAAATCAAGTTCTTCTTTTTCACACACACACTCTTGGGTGGGGGGCGCGGGTGGCGTTGCCAGGGGCGCGTCCTTGAGTGGATAGACTTCAGTTGGATAATCTTTAATTGGATAATCTTTGGGTATTCCCCCACTACTACCCTGGTCTTCCCCGACTACTACCCCTGGTATTCCCCCATTACTACCCTGGTTTCCCCCCAATACCACCCCTAGTATTCCTCCACTACTACCCCTATTTTTTCCTCTGATTAAACTTGATTGTTTAGTAGGAAAACCAAACCAGTCATCAATATCTGTGAGTTGATACTGGTTAGAAGATACTGAACCATTAGACTTGGTAATGGATGTTTTAGTGATTAAGTTCCACGAAAGCAATTCACTGACTGCTGCGATCGCTTTTTGCCTTAAAGTTTCAGTTGAGGAACTAGGGAAAGAACCACGAAAACAGACTTCACCAATAGATTTGTATGAAGGGAAGGCGTTATTATCACAACCGGCTCGACGGCACAGGTGAGAGTAAACTCGAAATGCCTCCATTGTTAGTGGTAAATCATCCAGCTTGCTATCGATATAAATATGGCGTTTTCTTCTGCCGTAGCTAGAGCCATCACTTTGTATTTTTTCTGTTAAACTCATATCTGTAGACCTCAAATGGTTTGGTTCCCCCCCGCACTGCGCTACAGGCGGGGGTTTTGCTTTATTCACGCATCAAAGGGAAATTGTCTAACTTTCAGATGTTCGGGAAACTCTTCAATGTCTCCCCCTTTCTTGTCGCGGGTTTTGAATCGCTGTCCCCGAAATATTGCATTCGCCCCCAACTGCTTCACAAACACAGGTGTTTTAGCCGCGTGACATTGTTGGACAATCGATTCGAGCCATTCGATGTGGCATGGTCTGGAATTTGGGCCAGATTCACCACCAACAATTACTAACTGAACATCATTCAAGTAGTGAGTGATATCGCCCAAATCTTCTAACAATGGTTCAACTGACCAGAACCGAATTAAAGCCGGAATTTGAGCAAGAAATTGACTACGTTCTTCTAAAGTGCGGCGATTCTCAATCGAAGTTCCTGACCAAATATTTAAAGGTAACTTGTCTAGTCCATGACAAGAAAGCCATTCATCCATAGATAACAGCATAATTTCTGGGCGTTTGGTGAGAATCTGAAATATTTGATTGGGAGCAACGAACATTCCGTCCAGCATTTCATGTTGCCAAAAACGCGGAACCCACTCACCAAAAACATCAGTCATTGAAGAAACGAAATGCTTCTTAGGTTTTCTTTGGAATCCCCATTTCCGAATAGCTTCTGTATCTAACACTAGCTCTGGTGGTTGCCCAGAGTAGGGTTGCTTGTTTCCGCCAAAGAAAGAGTTTTTATTTAATTTCTCTGCATAACAGTTTGCACAACCCTCGCTTTTCTTATGACACCACCAACCGCCTTCTTTAGCACGGATGATATTTTCTGTTTGGTCTGTCCATTCTATGCTTGTTGACATAATTACCCTTTATATAATGCTATTTTCATGCACTCAAAGAAACATTCATTTCACTATCAAACTTTTGGACTTCATCCCCCCAACAATCCCAACCATCACGAGAAGAACGAGCGAACATTTCTAACTTCGTCATGTCTGGGCAGAGTTTATCTACTAGTTCAAAAAATTCATCTGGTTTACGGGAATGTTCACGTCGTCGTGCATGGATTAGTGATGATTCATTAGTGAGGGAACGTCCAGCAAAAGCCCTGACATTACCTTGTACAGCTAAAGCACAATGTTCAGTTGCGTTACGTAGCCAGTGACCAGTACCCAGATGGGTTGTACCGCTCTTAGTAACTTTTTCCCAGGTAAGAATAGTTTTCAAGCTAAAACCCCATGTTTGCAAGCATTGAGCCGCTTCAATCATGTGATTGTTGGTGAACCAAAGCCAAAGAACTGACCCCGTGCGATCGCTTAGGTCTGGAACAGGCAATGACAGTATTTCTTCTATGTGCATTGGCTTGTAGTTAATGCGGTTTCGATGAGTCTTATCCTGATTTCTCAGCCGATAAAACCAGGGAGGGTCAATCACGATGCACTGGTATTGACCTTCTAATGTTGTTAGTCTCATGTTTAACTCCTGTTATTTTCAAACTTGTTCTGGAAATTCAATGTGGCTTAAAATCTGAAGTTCAACAGCTAATCCACTTAAGAAGTTTTGGAGTTCAACTGTTGCCAATTCTTTGGATATCTCCTTTTCTGATGTATAAATAAGTTGCTTATAATGCCCAAAATAAACTTCTGTACGAGTCAAGTTTTGCTCTGTGTCAGTTAACAGAGTCAAAGTAAATCTTCCCAGTTTACAGAAGTAATACTGACAGCGATCGCTAGGGTTGCCTTGATGCCAAGTAATATAAGGTTTTGAATCAATGTGAGCGCTAATAGATTCAAAATCAACGTGGAAAATGTTCATCTCAGTCAGCATCTCGCCACTGTTATAGCGGTCTGTTATATGCTGCTTAATTGCTGTTAATGCTAAACCGTCAGGAATATTAATGTGAGCTTCCGATGTGATTTTTTCAACTACTGTAACTATGGCTTTCATTGTTGTTACTCTAGAGATGCAATGAGTGTTTTTGTGTGGCGATTGTTACTTATTGAGCGGCAATCGCTTTTTATTTCGATTGTTAGGAATCTTGAAGTGACGACACTTTCTCAGATGTGTATTATTTGCTAGAGAAGTCATCCTTGTAACAAATAATTTCAAAATACTGTTAGTTGCTTGACTTCATGAAAGAGAAGCTTTTAATGTTATTGGTAATATTCGATGCTTCAGCAAAAAATTCCATCTTTAGATTAGCGAACGTTTCTTTGGTGGGGGCGTTCGCTTTCACTTGGTCATCACTGGTTCCTTCTTGCTAGCGAAAGCCCCCGCCTGCCTTAGCGCTGCTCCAGGACTGGGGTGAGCAAAGAACTCTTCTATAGCTTTGGTCAACCCAGCCGCAACAGTCGGTTCGTGACAAGCGTAGACATAGATTGGCTGTTGAACCCCATTAACCAATCGCGTTTCTTGGCGATCGCCCAAGTGTGGGTAGAATGTTCTCACCCATGTCCCAAGATGTCCCCGGTAGTGAGTGCCGCTTAGGGGGACTTTCTTTCCCAGTTCGCTCTCTGCAAAGTTGACCACGCCAAGCCATTTTTCTTTTGTACCGGTTAGTAACTGTCTGTTGTAGTCAGCTATCAGATTGGCGGCGAAGTCTTTGCAATTCTGTTCCATATATGGGTTGAGTCTGCCACCTGTGAGTTCGGCTAAAGTCTTCATTGCTTTGACAAAAGTATCTAGCCTCTGTTCAACAGGAGGAAGGACTGGTACATGATTTTGGTTTTGAGATGCAATTGTGTTGGGTATCGCTGCAACGATTTCAATAAGTATCGTTCGGATCTGTGCGGCCACCTCCGATTGTTGTAGTAACATCGCAATCCTGAGAGCGCCTAAAGGACTAAAAACTCTCGCTTTTGGTGTTCTGGGACTTAGACAGAATGTCTGTCTAACATCCTTAAGTGCTTGCCCCACAAGGGTTTCAGTTTCTTGAAGGTTAAATTCTTCTTGATTGCTTCTGTACAATTCTTTAATCGCTGATTCACTCACCTCGAAGTATTCTGCAATCTGTGCAGTGGTGGCCCAACCACTACCATTCCAGACAGCGAAAATTATTGCTTTAGCCTTGGAGAGAATAGATAAAGCTTTGTCGGTCTCAAAATTTGTTAAAGCTGAAGTCCTCAGTGTTCTTGACTCCAGCAACACGGACTGATTTAAAGGTAAACTCATATTGTTCCTTGGAAAATAGGACGGGCGATCGCTGTCCTTCCGCCAAGTTGGGGCGATCGCTATAAATAATCATGGTTTGATATTTAAAACTGTTGCTTTAGCGTTGTTAATCCTCTTCAAAATTTTCCCGTTTAGGGACTAACTCAAACAAACCTGAGATTTGACAATTGAAATAAACGCATAAAACAGTTATCGTATCAGCATCGTAACGTTTGGCCGTGTTCTCGCATAAGCCACGGATTGCACCAGCGGTTAACCCTGTAGCTTCGCCTAAAGCCGTTCTAGTTAACCCATTTTCATCGATTAAATCTTGCAATTTGCAACGTAGCTTCACCTTTAGGTTTTGCACGGCTTTTCTGTCACTACGCTTAGTGTACTTAGGCGGAACGGGAGGATTCATCATTAAAACTATAGATGTCATGTCCTTACGTTCCTATTGTCGATTACTTTATTAAAGGTATCATCATTTTATCGATTAAACGACATAGCGACTATACGATATTTTAATCAATCAGTGAGTTAATTCGGGAATTTACTGATGATTAGTTGTCTTGACGATTTATCGACATAACGGCTATAGTGATAGACATAAGGGCAAGGAAAGCAAACCGCCAGCACCCAGGACGCGAAAGGGTTCACAAGGCAAGCCAAGTCAAGCTAACATTCCAACTCGAAACATAGTCTAGAGACATGATCACCGGGGTATAGCACAAGCTCTATTGAGTAGGTAAAGAAGCCTGGAGAAGCAATCAACGGACACACAGCCTTTGAGCAAGCCTTTTATTCAAAGCAGAACCAATCGCCTTAGTGCAGTGGCTGGCAAATAATACTATTGAAGCCGTCGGTCGCGTGACGCACTATGTCTTTTGCTTAGTAGCTCTAAGTACTGGTTAGCAGCAAGAAAAATGAGGCTTCGCCAATTCTAGATTGAGAGTGTTGTGCTGAAAGCACAACAAAGTGACCAATAAAAATAGGACGATCGCCGCTCTGCAAAAGTATGCGATCGCCCCTATGCCCTCACTTATTAAATAAGAGGCAATTTATAATGATGACACAAAGTTTAGCCCCTGCGCCAACAAAAGATCCGTTAACCACGCGCGATCGCCAAATCATTGCAACCATTGTGAATCAGTCAGACTATTCAAAAGAGTGCCAGCCCGAAGATGTAGTAACTATCTGGATCAACAGTGATGATATTGTGTGGGTAAAAATGATCCACGGCTATGCTCGTTACCACAAACAATCCTTCAAACGGGCTGTTGCAGAGGTAAAAGCGAGTCTTTCTGCTCCAGTAAAGTGCAATCACAAAGAAGATGAGGAATTGAAACAAGCTTCTGAGAAAATAGGCTTGTTAGGTGATTGTGATTGGCTATCGTTAAGCGTCCAATACCATACTGATAAGGTAATCGGTCACGCTGGTTGTTATATCTCTCACAAGGCTCGAATATTAATGCCACCGGCTGAATGGGATTTTACACTGCCGAAGTGGAATATGCCTGCTGCCATCTGTCCAGACTGCGAAGGTCATGGGTGCGGTAACTGTGGGTATCGCGGGACTCGTGCAGAAGACTTGTGTACGCCAGTGGACAACTACCGACTGACTTATGTAGGACGCACTGACCTTCAGACGGCTCACAACGTATATCTAGATGGTGAATTCTTGGGCATACTCTTCAAAGTCCGAAACCCCAATGAAGTCTGGGAAAACGACCCCAAGACTTACTATTGGCGGTGCGGCGATGGCATGAAGTATTGGAGCGTAAAAGAGGCTGTAGAAGAACTGCTCAGGGTAACTACTCCGATTGAACTGCCACAAGTTCGTCGGGAGTTGGTAGCGGCGTAAGCGAAATGGTGGAAGAGAATTTTCTTCCACCACTGTTTTAAAATCAGTGCCACTCAGAATTAGAGCTTCGCTTATTTTTTGCGAAAACTAACATTAAAGAAAGGCAAGCAGCTACTATGACAGCTTTTGACTTTGATTCTGCTGAACATAAAGCCTACGAAAAGACCCCAGCAGCCAAAAGTATTCCTTCACCCGCAGGCATTTGGATTGCTTACGAAAATCAACAATTAGCAGGATGGTACGAAAATAAAGAACTAGTT
>NZ_JACJSH010000087.1:0-21009 GCF_014698055.1 Nostoc sp. FACHB-133 | reverse complement strand
GGCTACCAGCACATATTTAGTAAATAAAGTTACTTCTTACTTAGATTTTATTTTTGCGATCGCTTGTTTTTTACTGGATCTGACAAAACCGCATTGCTCCCGCAAACAGGTGACATCAGAACAACAGGACTTAGAAGCGGATACTAACCGCAAAAAAGAAATTCAGGAAGTCCAACGAAATATTTCTCAATTAACAGTGCAATTAGTAGAGAACAGCCAGATTAAAAGCAGTTACACTGGAAGGATTTTAGAAATATCTGCAACACAAGGGCAGATTGTACTACAAGGTACACCAATTGGAGCGATCGCTGCTCAATAAGCATCAGATCAACCTGTAAGCATAGCATTTTTTCCCGTTGGTGATGGTAAGAAAATTCAACCAAAAATGAAGATACAAGTCACGCCTAGCACAGTGCAACGAGAACGTTTTGGAGGTATTATTGGTTCTGTTAGCGATGTTTCAGCTTACCCAGTGACTAAAGAGAGTGCATTAAGCATTATAGGCAATTCCGAAATCGTCCAAGGGTTTATGTCACAGGGGCCACAAATTCAAGTTACTGCCCGACTACAATCAGACGCTAACACCTTCAGCCGCTACAAATGGTCTTCTTCTCAAGGGCCGGAGTTGAAAGTAAGTCCTGGAACTACTACTACTGTACAAGTCACCGTAGAAGAACGCGCCCCAATTACTTTTGTTCTACCGCTTTTAAAATCCTGGACTGGCATTAACTAAATATGATGTGGTGGCAAAATCTCCAGAGGATAATAGGGCGTAAAAGCAAGCGGTGTCATACTCCGACTATACTCCAAATGGAGGTAGTAGAATGTGGGGCGGCTGCCTTGGGAATTATTTTGGCGTACTATGGTCGCATTGTCCCGCTAACGGAACTTAGGCAAGCTTGTGGAGTATCACGGGATGGTGTTAATGCTTTTAACCTTGTCAAGGCAGCCAAAACCTATGGACTCTGTACTAAGGGCTACAAGAAAGACGTAAATGCACTGTGGCATCTCAAACTTCCTTGCATTGTATTTTGGAACTTTAACCACTTCTTAGTCGTAGAAGGTTTAAGCAAGGAACGAGTTTATCTAAACGATCCGGCTACTGGACGGCGTAGTGTCTCTTGTCAAGAATTTAGTGACTCCTACACAGGTGTTGTCCTTGTTTTAGAACCTGGTTCAGGTTTCCAAACAGGGGGACGCAAACCCAGCACTATTTTGAGTTTATGGTCACGTCTGCAAGAATCTGTTGGTGCGATGATTTACTGTGTACTAGCAGGTTTTTTGCAAGTAATTCCGGGATTAGCCATACCTGCATTTTCTCAAGTTTTTGTAGATAATGTGTTAATTGAGAGTAAAAATGGGTGGTTGCGTCCGCTAATTTTAGGGATGATTTTCACAGCCGCGCTCAATGGATTTTTAACACTGTTACAGTTACAATCTCTGCGTCAGTTAAAAGTCAAGCTGTCTGCGAGCATGAAAAGTAAATTCTTATGGCATATTTTACGCCTAAGCATCAGTTTTTACGATCAGCGATTTGCAGGAGAAATCAGTAGTCGCATACAACTTAACGATAGTATAGCAAACTTGCTTTCCGGGAAGTTAGCTACTAGTGCGATCGCCGCAGCTTCGATATTTCTCTATGTAATAGTCATGCTGCAATACGACGTATTACTAACTTCAATTGCGATCGCCTTTGTCGCTACAAACTTAGTTACTTTGCAATGGATAAGCAGGCAGCGCACAGATACTAATACTAAAATGATGCAAGAGTATGGGAAAGTCCAGGGCATAGCGATTTCTGGTCTTCAAAGTATAGAAACCCTCAAAGCATCTGGATTAGAATCAGATTTTTTCTCGCGCTGGGCAGGTCACTACACCAAAGCGATCAATATACGTCAACAATTGGACGTAACAAACCAAACACTAGGAATTTTACCAACATTTCTATCAGCTAGTGCATCTCTGCTCATGTTAGGGATCGGCGGTTTGCGAGTCATGGATGGAGCCATGAGCATCGGCATGTTAGTTGCTTTCCAAGGCATGATGCATAAGTTACTTGAACCTATAAATAATTTAGTGAGTCTAGGACGTGATCTGCAAGACATGGAAGGCAATCTTAATCGCCTTGATGATGTTTTACAGAACCCGATTGACCCACAGTTAGAACCAAAAACAGGCAAGGGATTAGGGGAAGCACGGGAGCAAGGGAGCAATGGAGCAGGGGGGAAGTCCTCTCCTGCGCCCCAGCCTTCTGTCTCCAAGCTGAAATTACAAGGGGATCTTGAATTACGCAATGTTACCTTTGGCTATAGCAAAATAGCTCCACCGATAATAGAGAATTTTAATCTCTGTGTCAAAAAAGGACAAAGAGTTGCTCTAGTAGGTGCTAGTGGTTGTGGGAAGTCTACTATTGCTAAACTTTTGTGTGGACTTTACGAACCCTGGCAAGGAGAAATTTACTTCGATGGCGAACCCAGAGAACAAATTGACCGCCAGGTATTGGTCAATTCTATCTCTGCCGTAGACCAAGAAATCTTTTTCTTTGCTGGCAGTGTCAAAGATAACTTAACACTTTGGGACAGTACTATACCCAACGAAGATTTAGTTCAGGCTTGTCAAGATGCTCAGATTCATGATGCGATCGCTTCTCTACCAAAAGGATACAATGCAGAACTGTTAGAGGGTGCTGCAAATCTTAGCGGTGGTCAGCGACAACGCTTAGAAATTGCACGTGTCTTGGTTAATTATCCCAGCATCCTAATTTTAGATGAAGCTACCAGTGCCTTAGATGCCAAGATTGAAAACCAAGTCAGTCAGAATCTCAAAGCGCGTGGTTGCACTTGCATCATTGTGGCACATCGACTTTCAACTATACAAGATTGCGATGAAATTATTGTTATCGAACGCGGAAAGATAGTTCAACAAGGAACTCATAAGCAATTACAGCAAATTGAAGGGCCATACTTGCAATTGATTCGTAGCGAACAAAATCTTAAGTTTGAATCTACTATTGTCCCAACAACAGAAACTAATTTTGCTGATGATTCCTCTATTTCTCCGACTTCTTTAACCAAGATAGATGCTATCAAAAATACTATCCAAAATATAGATGCCCAATTACGCAGATTAGAGTCAAAGGAACGCCTGGATCGCGAGTTAATGATACAAACATTAGCAGAATTGGCATCTGTGCTGCAACCAAGGTCAGATAAAGTAAATAATCGCTCAACGTTGAATAAAAATCTCGATTTAGGTGACAGCCAGCAAGCTTTATTAGTTGCGGCTGGTGCTGTAGGCAAAGCTTTAGGAATTGAAATTCGCCCCCCAGCAATTTCGGAAGATTCTCAGGAAATCAAAGACTCTGTAGAAGCTCTAGCTCGCGCTTCCTGTATCCGAGTGCGGCAAATTAAGTTGCCAGACAACTGGTGGCGACAGGATCTCGGCCCGATATTGGCATATACCGAAAAGACCAAGTTGCCAGTGGCATTGTTACCAACGTCTGATACCCGTTATCAACTCTATGCACCTGGCGAACAAACTCCTGTCCCTGTAGATGCGCGCACGGCAGCAACACTAATTCCAAATGCTTACATATTTTATCGACCTTTCAGCCAGAAACATCCCAAAGCTATTGATTTACTTCAGTTTGCTTTCCAACGACATTATAGAGAGTTGATTGTAATTTCAGGGGCGGGAATTACAGCTACTTTACTCGGAATGCTCACGCCTTTTGCTACAGCTATCTTAATTGACAAAGCTATCCCTGATGCAAATCGCACTCTACTAGGTCAAGTTGCTTTTGGATTAGTGGCTGCTAATGTAGGCGCAACGTTGTTTCAATTAATTCAAGGGCTGGCTACGATTAGGCTAGAAACTTTTGCCACCTCCTCTATTCAAGCAGCAGTTTGGGATCGATTACTTAATCTCAAGCTTTCTTTTTTCCGCTCTTTTTCATTTGGCGATTTAAATTCTCGAGTCACTGCTGTTAGTCAAATTCACCAAAGATTGGGGAATACAATCTTAAAATCAACCCTTTCTAGCTTGTTTTCGTTACTCAATCTCGGATTATTGTTATACTACAATATTTCCTTAGCTTTATTAGCTTGTGCAGTCGCACTGTTAAATATGGCTGTGACTATCATCTTTGGGATTGCGATCGTCCGTAAAGCTCGTTCGGGATTAAATTATGAAGGTAAAATCTATGGTGTAGTTGTACAGTTGATTAATGGAGTAGCTAAACTCAGAGTCGCTAAAGCGGAAACTCGTGCTTTTGCTTACTGGGGTCAACAGTATACCCAACAACTAAAACTAATGCTTGGTAGGCAAAGTATTGAAGATAATCTTGCTGTAATTAATCAAGTACTACCTACCTTAACAACTGCGGCTCTATTTTGGTTTGCTGCTAGTTTAATTGAACAGTCTCATTTATCGAGACAACCTAGCTTATCCACTGGTACTTTCTTAGCATTTAATGCTGCTTTTAGTACTTTTATTCATGGAGTAACCAGCCTTAGCAATACAGCTGTAGAAGTTTTGCAAGTCTTGCCTTTGTGGCAACGAGCTAAACCAATTCTCCTTGCAGAACCAGAAATTAAGTTAAACCAAGCAGATCCTGGAAAACTTTCAGGTAGATTAGCTCTCAAGCGTATCAGTTTTCGCTACGGTAATGATTCTCCTTTAGTATTAGATAACGTTAGTATTCAGGCTGAAGCTGGGGAATTCGTTGCGATTGTTGGTTCTTCCGGTAGTGGGAAATCAACTTTATTAAGACTACTTTTAGGGTTTGAATCCCCTAAATCAGGCAAGGTTTACTATGACGGACAAGATTTAGCCTCTGTGGATATTCATGCTGTGCGCCGTCAATTAGGTGTTGTATTGCAAAATAGTCGGCTGATGTCAGCTTCTATTTTCAATAATATTACCAGTGGTACAACCCTGACGATAGACCAAGCTTGGGAAGCATCTCGAATGGCAGGTTTAGCAGATGATATTGCTGCCATGCCAATGGGAATGCACACAGTCGTCAGTGAAGGCGGTAGTAATCTTTCCGGTGGACAACGGCAACGGCTATTGATTGCACGAGCTTTAGCACTCAAACCGAAAATTTTACTATTTGATGAAGCAACTAGTGCGCTCGATAACACAACCCAAGCGATAGTTAGTCAAAGCTTGGATAAATTGCAAGTCACCAGAATCATTATTGCTCATCGGCTTAGTACCATCCGCAATGCTCACCGCATTTATGTACTTAAAGCAGGCCGAGTTGTGCAACAAGGAACTTTTCAAGAATTAGCAACCACTGAAGGATTGTTTGCTCAGTTAATAGCTCGGCAGGGCATTGTCAACTTAAGTGAACAGTAATCTAAAAAGAAGGCAAAATACAATCAAACTGCAAGCTGATGATTTTATTGGCAAAGCGATGATAAGTGTAGATTATGGGCAATTAACAGAGCAGAGTCAGTATCTAGATTTTACTATCTACCATCCCCTCATTAACTTGACAATGCTGGGAAATTAAATCAGGTTTTGTCTGCTCGGATTGCTTCAAGGTAAATGTTTTTGAGTTTAGAAGCATAGTCTTCAATGGAATGATGCTCGATAATTCTAGAGATCGATCTGTTTGATTTCTCTAGAATTACTTTGCGATCGGCAAATATCTCATGTACTGCTTGCTCAATTCCTTTACGGATCAATTTACTAATAACAAATCTACCTTCTTTTGTCCTGGAAATTGCTTCTCCTAAACTATCTTTAGGAATTTTTATTATCCATCCTAAATTATTATCGTTAATTTCTGTTAAAGCTCTAACATTAGTTGTAATCACAGGGCATCCTGCTGCTTGAAATTCTAAAACAGAATAGCCATAAGTATCAGCATAGGTTGGTAATAAACCAATATGAGACTTTTTCATTAACTCAAGAACCTCCTGATTAGGCAGACGTGGAAAATAGTTAATCCAATCAGAATTTTTCTGAATTAAATGCTTTGCCCTTTCAACATCAGCGAGTGTTGTTTTAGTAGCATAATTATCAGTAGCAAGAGAACTAACAATTGTTAATTCAAAATTGTATTTATATTCATCTTTCAAATATTTGAACGTCTCAATCATTTCTTGCCCTCCTTTGCGAAAGAAACCAGAGCCTACAAATATAAATTTTATCTTTCCATCTAGGTTAAGCTGTTTTTCTTCATATTTGTGGTGAAGCAATCTTTGCGGCGGATGTATAACTGTCAGTTTGCTCTGTATGCTTTCTTGATATTCTGGAAATTCTTTTAGAAGCTTTCTTTGCATATTAGTATTGCAATCAGACATAGCAATAATGCGGTGGCAAGCATCGCTAGATAGTGCTTTAAAAGCGTTGTGTATTTTAGCTTCAGTTTTAAGAGCATAAAAATCCGATTCTAACTTGCGAACATGCGGATATAAAATCAGGCAAGAAAATCTTGGGAGGTACGTTTCAAATGTCGTAATCCAGGGAATAGAGCCATAACTGATAGTATTGAAAAAATGAAGCAGACTAACTTGATTGAGATTGAAATCATAAAATTGATAGTAAGAGTCAAATCTAAGATTTTTAGTGTTAAATCTGGACAAAACTTTGCGGTTAGCAAGTCGATTTAATTTATTCGCAGTCATCTCTTTGAAGATGAAAAGATCGTGAACTTTTTGTATTTAACATCAGGCACTATGCCGATAATGTTTCTTTCCTCTGCATATGAATCGAACTGATAACCAATAAGCACAATTGGCTTCTCCTGTTTACAAGAGTGGCATAACTAGAACAAATTATCTAGCGAGAAAGCAAAAGTAACGGTTGTGTTGCAATCTTTTTGAATTATCTCATTAAGATTATTTATCATAATTTTTACCCAGTCTTACGTTAAAAATATGACTTTGTGTTTCGTTATATTTTTTGGCGTTCGTCCTACTCTTTCTCCTAACGGAGACGCTAACGCGAACGGGAAAGCAAGCTAGCAAGAGCGTCTCGTTCGCTCTCAAGCATTCCCGAAAGATAGAGAAGACGTTGGCGCAGCCATCGCTCCATGAATATCCGACTTCAGAAAATCGCGTTGCTCCTGCTTCAAGTTTAGAAGCTTTTTGCCCAATGTATTTTTCCTTTCTTGCGTAAGTCCTGATTCGGTTAAGTAGAAAAGTGGGAAAAGTGGGATGTTTTATATAAAGTGTTGTTTATCATCTTAATAAGCTGTTAAGTTAATACATGGAGTACACAATAAGGGAAAATAAATATGAATCCTTCACAAGAACCCACCAACGAAGAATTTCTAGATGGTGAGCTATCACTAGATGGTGAGCTATCAGAAGAATTACTAGATAGTGAACTATCAGAGGAAGAATTGATTGCAATAGCAGCCGGAACAAGGGAGTTTGGTGTATCGGCATCGGTTACTCTGCCCGTGGTAGGAAAAGCCAAAGCTAACTTAAGTATTTGATAAATTTAATAGCAATTCTCTATGAAGCTGCACATTGTATTTTGACCCCTTCTAACCTCCCTATGCATTGTCCAGATTTTTTTTACAATCTTGTAAGGCTTGCTATACAAAGTTGATTAAGATTGAGTTTTAGCAAGCCTTAAGAATTAACAACTCATGGTTATAAAGATCCGAGAATAGATCGCAACTATAAAGAAAGTGCCGTAGGTGGTACTTTTTTCCATATAACTAGTAAACCTTTATTTTTATTGGCGCTTTTTAGCGATCGCTAATTATCTCAGGCGATCGTGAGCAGCTTAAAACTCCTACTTTAAGAGGAAATTTTAGAATTAATTATTGTTTGAAAAGTGTAAAAGAATCAACAGGGGCTTGCGAACACTAGTGTATGCGCTTTGCGCCCAGTGCATCCTAACCCCCAGCCAAGCTAAACTCAGCTGTCCAGCGCTAAAAGTTCAGGGGGAGGGCTATCTCTCGCACAGCTTTCGGAAATACGGAGCATTTCAAAACACTACATGAATAGCTTGTTTTTTGCCCCTAGCAGAATTTCTCGTCAAATGCATATCCGCATGATTCATTTAAACCCAATCCCTTTCACTACTACCTATACATGAGTACTATAGTCATCACAACTCACGGTACATTAGGAGATAACTTACCTTATATTGCACTTGGAAAAGCTCTGAAAACTAGAGGGCATGAAATACGCATGGTGGTAAATGAGGCGGTATATTCCTATGTTTTAAAAGCTGGATTGGAAGCTTTTACTAGCGCTCACTCAAGGATTGGTCCTGAAGAGGTGCGAGGTAATGCACAGCTATGGAATCAATTGCCTTTATTGAAGGCTAAGTCAAAAGACAAAACAAAATCTGTGATAAAAAAGGATGACATAATAGATGGTGCAACACCGCTGTTAAAGGTATGTCACGGTGCAGATATGTTAATTTCTGATTCGGAGCAGGATATATTTGCTGCTGTAATAGTAGATGTTTATGATATTAGCTGGGTTCGATCTCGTGTGACTCCATTTTCTCAGGGGTTTTCTGACACAAAAATTGAATATCATCCTTATTACAAAAGTTGGCTAAATACCGAAAATTCAAAGCGCTTTATTTTGGCTGCCAGTCCCCATTTTTGCCCATTATCTCCAGAATATTCTCATGTACATCAAACAGGTTTCTGGTTTTATGAAGATTCAGATTGGAGCGGCGGTGAACCCAGCGAAGAGATTAGGGAATTTGTTGAGCAGGAACCTAAACCTTTAGTACTTTCATATAGTAGCCAGCCGCTGGAAAATCCTCAAGAAATTGTGGAAGTTCACGTCCGCGCTGCGGATAAATTAGGTCGGCGAATTTTAATTCATCAAGGCTGGGCAGACTTTAATCAAAGTCATTTACCATCAGACATCGACCGGGATAACGTCATGTTTGCCAATGGTTTTATAGCGCACGATTGGTTGTTTTCCCGTGCAGCCGCCGTTATTAATCATGGCGGAATTGGGACGATCGCACGGTCGTTGCGTAATGGCTGTCCCGTGTTAGTGGAACCTTTTGCCTTCGATCAATTTTTTAACGCCTTACAGGTGCAAAAATTAAAAGTCGGAACTGCTATGGATACAGAGAAGCTGACAGCAGATAGAGTTGCTAATTTTTTAGACAAAAAAGTATTGACACCTGACTATAAAAAACGGGCTGTTGAAGTTGGTGAGAAAATTAATGCTGAACAGGGTTTAATCGCAGCCTGCGACTTAATTGAAAGCTGGTTGTCTAGCTGATGCTCTCAAGGACAGTAGACCGAAAACTAGTGCGATGTCTTCTGGTGCATCGGCTTCTGTTTCAGAGAACATAAAATTATACATTCTCAACCATTACATTTGGAGATATGAAGTTGTTTAGAGAATGATATTTCGTTGCCTTTAACAGAAGAGTATTTAGCGTAAAGCACAATAATTTGTAAACTTGAATAGGCTGTTTTACCTCAGGATTAGTGATTAATAAATAGTTAGATAGCATTCATTTAATATCTTTTTGTATAGAAGTTTCTGAGATTTAACAACGTGTTAATGTGAAATAATCTCTACTCCTTTCATTACACTAAATAAGTCAAAGTTTATGATTGAAGTAACACCATCAAGCTGTTATAGCTATGTTGAAGATTTATGGATTATTACAACATATTTTAATTCGTGTAACTACCAGACAAAGCTAAAGAATATGACTGCCTTTAGAGAAAGAATAGAGGCAGCCGGACTAAACTTAATAATTGTTGAATGCGCCTTTAACGAGCAAGGATTCACATTAAGAAATTCCAGCAAAAATACTAGGATCGTCAAAGTTAAAGCAACAGATGTGATGTGGCAAAAAGAAAGACTATTAAATATAGTACTATCTCAACTGCCGACAGCGTGTAAAAAAGTTGCTTGGATAGATTGTGATATTTTATTTAATAACTCGGAATGGGCTGTGGAAGCATCGAAGCTTCTAGATGTATTTCCTGTCATACAGCTTTTTGATTTCGGTATTGAGCTTCCAAAAGACCACGAAATCTATAGAGGAGAAGGAAAAATATGGCAAAGTTTTGCTTCTATTCATCAAGATAAACCTAACGAAATATACAAAAAATATAGTCGGCACGGACATACTGGTTTTGCCTGGGCAGCTACGAAGGATTTGTTGTTAAAGCATAAATTCTATGACGCAGATATAGCTGGAGCAGGAGACGAATTAATGGTACATGCTATGTGTGGAGCTTGGTATTCAATATGTGTTGCAAAAAAGTTAGGAAAAACCAAATATCATTTTAATCACTTCATAAATTGGGCAGAAAAGTTTTATGAAGATGTTTCTGGTCAAGTCGGTTGTGTATCCGGTTATGTTCTTCATTTATGGCACGGAGATAGTAAAGACAGACAACATTTAGAAAGAAGGGTTCCACTCCATATATCTAATTTCGATCCGGAAAATGATATATCTATTGACGAAAATGGTTGTTGGAAGTGGAATTCCGATAAAACATATATGCATCAATGGATAAAGGAATATTTTTTACAAAGAAAAGAAGATGGTAATTGAATAATTGTATAAGACGAATATCAAATTAGCATGACAGTTATATCACTCGCCAATGCCTTGCAACTGATAGCCTCTGGTTTATTAATCGGCGGCCTAATTTATTGAATGTGGCTGTGAGTAGAGCAAAAGAACTGTTTATTCTGGTGGGGAATTTAGGGCGAATTTCTGAAGGGGGGCATACCAGAGAGTTGGTGGAATATATCAAGGAATTTGGAGAGATGCGAGAATTTTAATTATTTAAAAGTATTTTTTGCGTATTTAGCAGGAGATGCCGTTTATTTATAAATCCTGTATTCAACCTCATCAAGAAGATTACCGCTCTTGTTAGTCTGTTGAAACTCCCGAAATACTTTACCCCCAATACTCTCCGCAATTTTCCGACTGGGGATATTTCTTTTATCAACAGGGTAGGAAAGATAATTATATTTCAAATTTTTATCCACCCAATTTTTTAGTACATAAACTGCCTCTCTACCAAAACCATGACCATGAGCAGATTTCTTGAGCCAAATTCCTAACTCCGGTGTATCAGTATTAATAGCACCAACCTCACAAATCCCTAAAAACTCTAAATGCTCCTTGTTGAGAATTACCAACACTAGGTCAGTGTGATTTTCTCGTTGTAGAATCATATCTCTGATGATCTTTTCGGTTTCACTGAGACTGGAGGCTGGTTTCGGATACATTAAGGTAGTAATTTCGCTTGTAAATTCTCGAAATACATCTTCTGTATATTCCAACGAAATCGCTTGTAGAATGAGTCTTTTAGACTCTAAACTTACTTGTTCTAAATTCTCCATAAGCTACGATTTTTGGTTTTTTACTTGAAAAATGTTTTTTAATATTTTTAATAAAAAAGTAAAAGTAAGCAATTGGTAAGCAACAGCGAATGTTATCTACTGCAAATGCACTATTGATAAAGGTAATAAGGCATCACCAAAGACTGACACTCATATATTTTATAGTCCTACTGTTTTCGCATCCTGTTCAAGTAACATAAGTAGCTTACGCAGCGTTAGGGTGGATAGTTGCAATTCATCAGCTGTGAATTGAGATAACACCTGTTTCTCTTTCTCAAACAAAATAGGCATCACAGTATCCGCAAGCTGTATTCCTTTGGTAGTCAGTTGCACCATCACGCTGCGCCGATCCTCTGCATCACGGACACGCGTTACTATGCCATCTTGTTCTAGGCGGTCAATCCGGTTTGTCATTGCGCCTGAAGACAGCATGAGCAAACTATAGAGTTCAGTCGGTTTTAATCGAAAAGGTTGTCCCTGTCGTCGCAGTGTGGCTAACACATCAAATGACCACACGTTCAAGCCATACTCAACCAGTATACTTTCTCGGTGCTTTTCCAGAAGACGGGCAATTCGTAGTATCCGCCCAATTATCCCTACTGCTGAGGTATCCAACTGCGGCAATTCCTGTTGCCATTCCTCAAGAATGATGTCAATTCGATCTTTGTTCATATTGCCATTTTATCTTGACATCGAGATTCTTGACTTTTATCTTTATCTTAAGTATCTTGATATCAAGATATATTTACAAGCATCTTCTATTCCCCTCACAAAACAATAACCATGACACCCATACGTCTAGGTCTCCAGGGGTCTGTCCCTAATGGTCAAAGCTACTTATATATTCTGCTGGCATTGGTAAATGGTGCTATATTGCCGATTCAAAGCAATCTCAATGCTCAATTAGCGCGATCGCTCAATTCTGTACCCCTAGCCGCAGATATTTCTTACCTTGTCGGCTCAATTGCGTTGATTAGTTTGTTATGTACAGGTTGGTTTGGTCATCCAGATTGGTCTGCTTTAGCCAAAGCTCCCCGATGGAGTCTGATGGGTGGTTTATTCGGAGTTTGGTATATTACCTCCAGTACTTACTTCACCTCTATTTTGGGGACTACTTTGACTCAGGGGCTAATTATTTGTGGACAAGCGATCGCTGGCTTAGTGACTGACCATTTTGGCTGGTTGGGAGTTAACCGCCGTCGCCTGACAGCTAATCGTCGCCTTGTGATGGGACTGTTAATTGTGGCAATTTTTTTGCTTTCGCTACCAACCTAATACTTTTGAGTATCATCTTATGGAAATCTTCTTAGCATTGCTTGGTGCTGGCTCGGCTGGTGGCTTCTCAACAATTAGCGCAGCTGTCAATGCTCGATTAAAGACAATACTCCACTCCCCAATAGCCGCAGCAACAATTAATTTCGTAGTTGGGTTTAGTATCCTCACATTGCTCCTAGGACTTGGTATTCTCCAACCCTACAAGCTTGACTTACTTTCTATTACTCCTTGGTGGGCATTTTTAGGCGGTTTATTAGGTGCAATCTTCGTAACCTTAAGTACCTTAATAGTTCCTAAATTAGGTTTAACTACAACTACTTTAGTTGTCATCTTTAGCCAGATATTTATGTCAATGCTAATTGATCAGTTGGGATGGTTCGGTGCTATTAAATATCCGATTACCACACCAAAGATATTAGGAATAGTCACATTAGTAGTAGCGATTGCAATTAATCAATTGGACAAAAGCTATTCTGATCAAAACTTCAAATAGTGCCTTAAATAAGGTTGAACAACTGGTATTTTTTTAAATCAGTTACTCACAGTGAAATTTCACAACCACACAGGAACATGGTTTTTCCCTTTATTTCCTTACATCTAAAATTGCAATAAAAACTATGGAATGGCTTAATAAACCTCCTAATTGGTCGCATTCTGATCAGCGAATCATTGTTACAACCGCGCTCAAAACCGATTTTTGGCGTATGACTTACTATGGCTTTATTCGTGATAGCGGACATTTCTATTTTGACCGAGTGAATACAGATTTTGTGGTAGATGTCAAGATAAAAGGAAACTATAAAGACTTATACGACCAAGCAGGAATTATGATTCGTGCTGATGAGCAACATTGGATAAAAACTGGGATTGAGTATGTAGATGGAGTACAAAATCTGAGTGCTGTTGTCACTCACAACTATTCAGATTGGTCATTCACACCTCTGCTAAATCCTCCTGACATTTTTCAGCTAAGGGTTGAGCGATGCCAAGGGGCTATTCATATCGCTTATTTAGATGAATATGACCACTATGTTCCATTTAGAATGGCTTATTTTCCAGTCAAGCAAGACATTCAAGTCGGAATTATGTGTGCATCACCACAAGGAAATGGGTATGAGGTCATTTTTGAAGATTATAAATTAACTAAAAAAGTGATCGGTAATAATGAATATTAAAGATTTCGCTGATTCTATCCTCCAAAAGCAAGCAGAATTGTCAATAGATAGAGGTTTTTTAGTTGCTGTCAGTGGTATTGATGGTTCTGGCAAAGGTTATATTACTGAAAAATTAATAACTACTCTCAATGAGCAAAATATTAATGCTATCTCCATTAACTTAGATGCTTGGCATAAGCTACCAACTGAGCGATTTAATTCTGAGCATCCAGCCCTGCATTGTTACCATCATGCTTTTAACTTTGATGCTCTATTCCAGCAATTGATACTGCCGTTAAGAAGTCACGCCTTCGACACGTTCTCGCAAGCTATTTAATAAACCCTCAAAAGCTTTTGGTTGTTGTTGTAATTGGTTAGCTCGATAGGGGGTGAAAATCTGATTACCTGTAGTTTTGGAGATATCGCTCTGCCATTGGCCAGCAATGAATCCTTTGTCAGCCAAGATACGACAACCACGAACGCAGCCTAAAACTGATTCGGCGGCGAGACGTTCATCAGTACTGGCAGGCACTAAAGAGTAAACTAAGGGTATACCGTTGAGAGTACTGATGAGTACCAATTTGTAACCAAAGTAGTTCATTTTCCGACTGGCACACCACCCATAATCAGCACTGCCTGTAAAATCACTTCTGAGCTTATCTCGCTTGTAACCCACTACTGGTAATGGTTTTGTATCCAACAGTAGGGTACGCTCAAAGAGGGAGCAACGCGATTTGGTGTGGTAGGATCAAAAACCAGCGATGCCTTCGGCGGGCTGCGCCTACGCTAATGGATTGGCGAATAAATGTTAGTTTAAAACGAATCGAGCGCCTGACTTACCTTTTTGGTGAAATTGGTATTAATCTAAGCCAATCAAAAATATTAAATCTGGAGATGGGTCACTTATCTAACAGTAATGTTCTCAAAGACCAACGAGTTGTAATCGCTGTAGATGGTGGAAGAACTAAAATTAGGTTTAATAAAAAAGGTAGACGCAGTAACAAAACAAACCGTCATGGCTTTGTCGGTGAATGGATGGAGCCAAAGTTACTAACAATTTATGTAGTAAATGAACAAGGTAAAAAAAATTAGGACATCGGCAATACCTATTACTAATGATGGCACGTATTCCGGTTATAAAGAATTCCTCTTCATTTTAGAAATGTATTTGGTAAATTTGGGTATAAGCCAAGCCAAACAGGTGTTATTAATTGCTGATAGTGCAGAATGGATATGGAGACATATTCCCCCTTTATTAAAAAAGCTAAAATGCCCATCTGAAACTTATCAATTATTAGATTTTTATCACGCTGCATCACATTTAAAAGATTTTGCTGATGCTGCTTTTAGCACAGATAATGAGCGTCAATCATGGTTTAAAAAATGTAATTTGTAGTTTTTAGCTGACAAATTACACTTTTATCTGCCAAACTTTAACAGATTTGTCACCACTACCGCTATATAAAATTTTGCCATCACTACTTATTGCCAGTCCATAAATTCCACCTGCGTGTCCGGTAAGCTCCATGACTGATTTCCCTGTTTTGATGTCGCGTAATATGATTTCTCTGCCTAAACCACCAGCAATAAATGTCTTACTATCGGGACTTATAATTAACGCATTGATACTCGTACCCAACGAAAAATCATGAACTAGCTTTCCTGCTTTCAAGTCCCAAGCTTTGAAACCTTTACCATCTGTGCTTCTGACTCCACCAGATTGAAAGCTATCGTCATGTCCACCACACAAAAGCATTCTTCCATCGTTACTAACAGCAAGCGTAATTGGGGCTGATGCTCTCTCCAAACCGTTTATCAGGTCTTCTTTTTTGGGCAGTGGTGGGGTAAAGCTGCCTATTTGTTTACCTGTTACCAGATTCCAAACCCGAATTCTTCCCCCATTTTCACCTCCACTTAAGAGGGTTTTACCATCAGGAGTAATTGCAAGCGCTGTTGTTTCTGCTTTGAGTATCTGGTCGATTTTTCGAGTTTTGAGATTCCGAAATTTGATAGTATTATCGCCGCTACCACTGATTAAAGTTTGTCCGTCTAGGGTCAACAACATTGCTTTCACCCCTGTTTTTTCTGAAATTGTGCGAACTTCTGAGCCTGTTTGCGTATTCCAAAATTTGATAGTGTTATCCAAACTGGTACTAATTAAAGTTTGCTCATCTGGAGTAAATACTATTGATTGAATGCCCTCACGGTGTCCAGTTAAAGTGTGAAGCAATGCACCTGTAGTAGCATTCCAAAGCTTGATTGTTTTATCATCGCTACCACTAGCAAGAACTAAAGGGTTAATGCACGCACAGGTGCAGTATGTCCTGATAAAGTTAGTTTCAACCGCTTTGGTTGTTCAGTATTTGTGGGAGTATTAAGTGTATTTGCTATAACCGGAACATTAGCAATCATGGTAAGGGGTATAGGCAGGGAAAAACTAAGTAATGTTAAGGTTTTAAATAAGATGGGTGATTTCATAGTGATATTGTTGAAACTGTAAGGAGTCCAGCTACTAAAACTTGCTTTTGTTAGGCAATCAAAACTGACTCCAGCATAATTTTTCATCCTTATTTTGTCATTTTTACAATTGATTTGATAATCGACTACATTTTACAAGCTAGGTATAAAGGTAAATTCAGTCGCTGCATTCCTATCCAAACCAACCAACTGACGAATGAACAACTTCAGGCTGAGGTTTTTCCTGTAGACCTCCTCAAACCTCTCTCGGCTTTCAACGGCTTCGGCATTGAACAGCAGTTCTTCCAAAGAGGCTAAATCTACATCTGTTAACGGGATATTACGCTTGAGGAAGGGCGATCGCTATATGGTTCTCATGCTCTTTGAATATATGCCTCTACCTTCTTGCGGTACTGATGAGGGCTGAAATCAGTTTGTCTTGTAGGTACATCAGTCTCAACGATTTAGCACTTGCAGATAGTCAGGGGTCTAAATTCAAAGTGTAGTTGAAACGGTGGAGCTTGCAAGCTAATGCGAGTTAAACAGTGGCTAACACTAGGGCGTGTTTTAAAACTCGGTAAAATGGTTGAGAATACTAAAAATTAACGAAGTTAACATTTACCCCTCTTCTGTCACTTTCCGGGTATTCTAAATAAAAGAATCAAAAGAAAAAACTCTGGAAGATAAGCAGGGCAATGGATGTAGAATTACAAATCCTAAAGCATTTGGCGAGAGACGCTCACCCAACAGTTGCGATCGTAGATGAATATTGTGCAGAGTATAAAGACTTATTTAAAGAAGTAAGGAATTATGAGTGCTTCAAATATTTACACATGGGGATAATATCAACGATAAAACGAAAATCGTTACCAGAGATAGCAAAGGTAGTGAGCATAAATTCCGCACAGTCATTACACCATTTTTTAGCAAATTCAGATTGGTCAGTAAATAAATTAAAAGAACGAAGATTAAATAATGTAAAGAAATAATTAAATGGTCGAGCAATTACATTAGTGATAGATGAAACAGGAGATAGAAAAAAAGGTAAAAAGACTGATTATGTAGCGAGACAATATTTAGGAAGCGTAGGGAAAGTAGATAATGGTAACGTTTGCAGTCAATGCTTATGGAGTTTATGCTAATATAACTTTTCCATTAATCGTCAAAGTATTTAAACTAAAAGGAACATTAAAGGAATCAGATAAATATAAAACTAAAATAGAGCTAGCATCAGAGATAATTACAGAATTAATGGAATCAGGTTTCAATATTGAATTAGTACTGGCTGATAGTTTATATGGTGAAAGTAGCCAATTTATTAGAAAAATTGCTGAATATAACTTAGGTTATGTGGTGTCAATTTCGTTGTAATCATGGAGTCTGGCTACCAGCAGGACAAAGCGTTAGGGCAAATAAGTGGTGTAGAACATTTAGCAATCAAAAATCAGAGACAAGATATATTAGGGAAATAATTTATGGTAAAAAAAGAGCGATGACTTACTGGGAAATAACTACTAACCCAGAAACCATGCCGGAAAATTCTACCTCCTTCGTGATGACGAATCTGCAAGGTAATCTCAAGAAGATCTTAGGTGACTTATATGGATTAATAACCTGGGTAGAATATGGGTTTCGACAGTGTAAACAGGAACTAGGCTGGACAGATTACCGTTTCACTGATTTCCAACATATTGAGAGATGGTGGGAAATTATTTTTTGTGTTTACACAATGATTAGTTTAAGTTCTCCAGCCTTCTTAGGTTTAAATCAATCTTGTCAATTTGAAACTGAGACACAAGAAAATAAGGATGTTGATTTTTCTAATCATCCACAATGGAACTAGGAATCTGGATGGAAGAATACTTTAAATAATCTACGTCTCATTATCCAACCACTTTTACTATTTTGGTTAATTTATCCCTGGTTAAGTATTTTCCCTAATTCACATTTATTATTGGGATTCAATCATTTAATTGCTGCAATGAATCAATTTAAACCCTCTTATGCTTCTGGATGATTTAGCTCCTGAACTACTTGCTTATCTCGGAAAGTGACAGAAGCTGTTTACGGACGCGCTCGCTTCCGTTATGGATGGAAGAAACAAGTCAAATCCTCTTCCTTTCTGCCTTCTGCCTCCTGCCTTGTTTCTTAGGAGCAGCCCCACTGGAGGCGATCGCCACCCGCTATGAATGAAAGAAACTATTTTGACGCGACTAATCAACAGGTATATTGATAATTATCCTGACAGTTAAAACCGAACCCACAATAGTGTGTTGAGCCTGATTAGGAGGATGGTTCTGGGGCTTTATGGCTATGACATTGGTGCAGGAAAAATTTCCTATCCCGTTTGAAAGATTATTGATGAGTACATCCCTTTCGTCAGGACTATCCATAATAACTAGAACAGGGTTGCAGCAATGAAATTGCCAGCAAATCAAGAGAAGAACCAGCCTGTACCTGTGGTAAAACCTTCATCCACTTTAGAAAAAATTAACCAGAACGCGGCAGGAATAGACCTTGGGAGTGGAGAACATTGGGTTTGTGTGCCCACTGATAGAACTGACCAAAATGTTCGCCGGTTTGGGTGTTTTACCCCAGATTTAATAGCAATGGCAGATTGGTTAAAGGAATGCCACATAGATACTGTTGCAATGGAAGCCACGGGAGTTTATTGGATTCCAGTGTTTCAGATATTAGAAGCCAAGAGTTTTGAGGTCAAATTAGTCAATGCTCATCATGTTAAAACAGTTCCTGGGCGCAAAACAGATGTGTTAGATTGTCAATGGTTACCAAAGTTACATACTTATGGGCTACTGTCTGGTTCCTTTCGCCCAGAAGACCAAATTTGTGTGCTACGCAATTATATCCGTCAACGAGACAGCTTAATCAAAAGTGCTAGCACTCATGTACAACGAATGCAAAAAGCACTCATTCAAATGAGTTTACATCTCCACAAAGTCATCAGCGATGTCACGGGTTTGACTGGAATGAAAATTATTAAAGCCATCGTTGCTGGTGAACGAGACCCACAAGTTTTAGCCACACTCAAAGACCCACACATCAAAAGCAGCACAGCAGATATTGCTGCATCTTTAACTGGTGATTACCGCCATGAACATTTATTTGTCCTCAAACAGGAATTGACCTTGTATGAAGTTTACCAACAACAGATTATTGCTGTTGATGCACAAATCGAAAAATGTTTAGCATCTTTTGAACCTAAGACTTTAGATCAACCGCCAACAACGGGGAAAAAACGCCGAAAAAAACCAACTGCAAATCATCCAAATTTTGATTTACATAAGTATCTTTATCGAATCGCAGGAGTAGACTTTACACTAATTGATGGTCTTGATGCTTTAACTGTTCAGACAATTTTATCTGAGGTGGGATTAAACCCAAAACGCTTTCCCACCGTTAAGCATTTTACCTCTTGGCTGGGTTTATGTCCTGGTCAAAAAGTAACTGGTGGTAAAGTCAAAAGCTCTCAAACTCGTACTGTTGTCAATCGTACTGCCAATGCTTTTCGGATGGCGGCTTTTTCTCTGACTCACAGTACATTCTGCACTAGGTGCATTTTATCGCCGCTTACGTTCTCGCTTGGGTGCACCCAAAGCTATTACGGCTACTGCTCATAAACTAGCTCGTTTATTTTACAAGGTGTGGATAACTGCTGGGCAATATTCTGATCCTGGTATGGATTACTATGAGCAAAAATACCAGGAACTAGTCCTCAAAAACCTCCGGAAAAAAGCTCAGGCTCTTGGTTTGGAACTTATCCCTATTTCTCACTCCACAGAATGTGTTTCTTGAAAGAGGGGTAACGTTACTCCCCAAGAAGCAGTCAAAGTTTCACAGTCGATTCGATACTTGAATTAATCGATTATGGCTTTGCAGTGATGGGATTGACAGTAGTAAGGTAAATACATTTGTATTGATTAGGGTGCAACTTTTTCTTTAAACTGCTTCCCAGCAGAAAACGCAGGCACTTTGGTCGCTGGAATAGTCATTGGCTCATTGGTTTTCGGATTACGCCCTTCGCGTTCTGAGCGATCGCGCCGCTCGAATGACCCAAACCCAATCAGCGAGCGTTACCTTTTCACCATTGGCTACAGCTTCAGTAACAACTGACAAAAAAGCACTGATTACTTCATCAGCTTGCTTTTTTGTGATGTTGGTCTTTGCTGCTACAGCATCCACTAGTTCACCTTTGTTCATAAATCGCCCTGAAGTCTTGTCTTGAAAAGGAAATTTACCATTACTACCTTTTGTGAGGATAGGGGGAAAACGACTAACAATCGAGAGTATACGAAAATTAACAATGCACTGCTACTGCTAATTAGACAGTCCAATCCCCTCACCAAACCGCACAGCTCCCTTGTTTCATCGCCTTTGTCGCGTAGAATAAATCTGGGTATAGCCAAGCGCAACACCAAAGATATTCACAAAGAAAAAGTTCATGCGCTCCTTTGCTCCCGATTTTACAAGATCCAAACAGCATTGGTGATTGAAACTAACACTTGAACTCTTTAATTTAATTAACGCCGACGCTTCATAAGGATGAATAGAGCGATCGCACTTCAAGAGTTAAGATATCTCTTAAAAAGGTAAGGATTCAGGTCTAATATTGAGGAAGTAAAGAAGGGCGAGACAGGGAGTTACTAGAATTAGCAATTAAAGCCTGGGCAAAAAAATCAATGACAGACCTAGCTTAACGGCGACAAGTCTGTACCACGGTCAACAAATTAGCAGTATGCTGAAACCGCTCCATTGAACGGGAACCACCACTAACTTTACGTTTT
>NZ_JACJSH010000086.1:0-21556 GCF_014698055.1 Nostoc sp. FACHB-133 | reverse complement strand
GGCTACCAGCACATATTTAGTAAATAAAGTTACTTCTTACTTAGATTTTATTTTTGCGATCGCTTGTTTTTTACTGGATCTGACAAAACCGCATTGCTCCCATCAGCACACAGCTGCGATGGGAAACTTCACCTACACGTCGCAGCAGTTCGCCATAGCCCTCATATTCTCCTTGAAACTTACCTGCATAAGTGTCATCTTGCATCAAAGTTTCGAGATTATCCAGCACCAACAAACAGCGATGCTGACGTAGATATTCCATCAATTTGGAAAGCTTACCTGCTGTTGTGCTTGGTAAATCACTAACCTGCTGTGAAGATAGAAATTTGAGTAAATCGTCTAGCAAGTCTGTTAAAGGAGGAGCATTCCGTAGACTCCGCCACACCAAAAACTCAAACTGGTCTTGAATTTGCTCTGCTAACTTTGTTACCAAAGTTGTCTTACCAATTCCACCACCGCCTAAAAGTGCAACCAATCGACACTTATCATTAAGCACCCATTCCTGTAACGTCGCAACTTCTGCCAAACGTCCGCAAAACAATGTTACATCAACAGCTTCGCCCCAATCCCTTTGATTGTGGCTAGTGAATTCTTCCTTGCTCCTTTGCTCCTCTGCTCCCCTACTCCCCCGCTCCCCCGCTCCTATTTCTAAAACTCGCCGTGCGCCTGTATAATCTTCTAGTTCTAGCTGTAAATCTACAGCTTTAAAGACCAAAGCGATGGAATCTTTGTCAACGCCCTGACATCGTAGAATCTTCCGAATTGTTGCTGGGTGTAAACCTTGACCTTCAACTAATTGCGATCGTCGCACAAATTCCTGAACAGCATAGCGTTCAATGTCTAGCTGAAGCATCCGATTTTGCAGTTTTGCCTGTCCTGTGGGACTAAGCACTACACCTCTACTTCGCTGTCCTACGGGCAAATTCATTGCTCATATTTGGTCAATTCAAAAGCAATATACCATTTTTACTCTTCCAGTGGAGATGCACATTTTTGCTACCCTACCTAAAGCAATAATTGATATTTCTCTTGATCCAGATTGTCAAGTGGTCGCTTTGCCCAAGTTTATCCGGTTTTAAATATCTTGCTTGAAGCGGCGATCAACTATTTTTCTAATTTTTTCTCTTATCTCTTTTACTTCTGGTCTTTGCTGATTAGCAAATGCGCTCTTTGCACCAAATATTGTTCTTCTTTCTGAAGTCTCGTTGATATTTCCCTGACTCCTTAATCTCATATTTGAATCTAACGCCTGCAAATCAGCTTCAATAACTTCTACTTGTAGATTTTGTAATGCACTATGCATTTCTTCATATATATTTACCACTTTTTCTTCAGACAAATTCCCCAAGAAGCTAGATTGTTCTTTAATTTGAGCGCTTACTTTTTTAAATACTTTCTCTATTACCGCTTTAAAGATTGATTCAGAATCCCCTTGTTCTCCAAATATCTCTGGAGTATCGTTTGTAAATGCAACTCCAAGTTTATGATGCGTATACAGGTTGATTTTATCTGCATCGTTCGGATTATATGGTCTTTCCAGGATATCCATCGTTTTTATCCCTGCTTTATTAGCTGCATTTAGCACTTTTTCTACTTCCTCTTGATCGTTGATCATGCTCACAAACATTTTTGTCATCCCTTCTCGGAAGGCTGGGCTTTTATCATAAATTTCATCGAAGGGCATTTTCTGGTTGTTATTGATATGCATAATAATAATATTCTTAAGTTCAGTATCAGAAATCACAGAAAATGAACATGAACTCACACCAAATGTAATTACTTCGCTCAAGTTCACTACTCCCCCTTCCGCAGATACTGGAAATTCTATCTCCATATCATTGCTTTCCTCTTTATATTTTCCTTGCCACCTGCCTTGGATATCGGTTTTATCAGGTGAATATATACTTCCTCCAACACTGAGTTTTTTCAAAAAGTAACTATTACCAACTTGTATAATATGTGCAGCACTTCCCCACCCTAGTTTTAAGGATTTTTGACCATTTTTGTTTTCTTGAATTACGTTTTTGTAGGAAGGATCGGTTGGGCCTTGATTCTCATAAATGGACTCTCCGGTTCCCATGTGTCCCACGGAACTTTTTCCAGCTTCTTGCATTCCTTCCTTGCTGTAGTATCTAAGATCCATGTTTTCCAATTCACTGTCAGTTGCACTATCTCCAGATACTGACTGTCTTTGGGTGGCAGGATCTTGCTCGTGTTGCTCCAGTGGTTGTGGCGATCGCTGCACCATCGGCTTCATCTGTAATTCGTCTTCCTCTTCAGGTAAGGACTCTCGCTGTATCCTGCGCCCCGGTTTGATTTGTAACTCATCATCTTCAGGCAACGATTCTCGCTGAAGTTTCTCGCTCTGTGGCTGATGAATCCGTTGCACTACCTGAGACGCTGTTTCGTCCGCTTCTTGCTCATACTTATCACCAGGCTCTCCAATTGTCAGTTTTGCCTGAATTGGTGTTCTTATATCTGGTCTTCTGAGCGGTATATTGGTAATATTATGACCAAATCGAGTTGCATGTTCCAGTCGAGAATTCAATAATCCATCTATCTTGGCTTGCAAGACAGTTAAGCGTTCCTGTCCCTCTTGTGTAATCCTGCCAGACTTTGCCTGTAGCTTTAGTTTGGTTGCTTCCATTTGTTGTTCAGCTACCGCATTGTCCTCGATTTCTTGAGTTGACTTGTGTCCCTGTGTCACATTTGCTGAAGGAATACTAGAAAGCTTAGGTACTAAGGTTGAGGGACTTTCTAAGGTTTTAGGATTCGAGGGAGTAGATAAGTGGATTTTGGGGAATTTCATTTTACACTTCTTAGTTACTAGAAATTTTTAAATTTCATCTGAACTAACTTTTGAATTTACACCCTACACAGGCAGAATAATCGGCTTATAAAAAAATTTTTAGTTTACTGGTAAATTGATTTTACTATTGTGTCGAGTGTTTGTGTATATAACACCAGATGTACGCCCTTACATTAATTACCGCTAAGGCTGATGAGCAAGCCTGCCAACACAATTAGCGTCACAATAGTATAAGTAGTATCTCGCTGTCGCATAAAAGCTAATAGGGAAAAGGTAACTCTAGCAACAGGTGTAATTATTAATAATAGTAATCCCAGTTGAATTATGCCACGACGACGACCTGAAAAAGCTGCTGTTGCCACTCCTTCAGGGCTACGAAAATAAGGCGGTTCACCGTGAAAAATCTGATAATTAGAAGCCTCACCGCCATGACGAATTAAATAAAATACTCCACCAATAAAAACTATAATGGTAGCGAGAATTACCCCATATCTTAAAAGGTTGCCGACTACAATTTCAAATTGTCTTTCGCTGAAGTTTCGTTTATTACCTAGCATTTCAAATACTCCCAGTCAAACCGTTGTAAATCATTTGAATTCCCAAGAGCAAAATTACTAGACTAAAAATAGTTCTTAAAATTCCTACTTTGACTCTAATTAACACCTTTGCGCCTAACAATGCTCCTAATAGTACACCCAACATTACAGGCATTGCTAAACCGGGATCGATGTAACCTCGTTTTAAATAAACTCCTGCACTAGCGGCGGCTGTCACCCCAATCATAAAATTGCTGGTGGTGGTAGAAACCTTAAAGGGAATCCGCATAAATTGATCCATTGCTAATACTTTGAGTGCGCCGGAACCAATACCCAATAAACCAGAAAGGATACCGGCAACAAACATGAGACTAAAACCCGTTCTTACAGCATGGACGTTATAAGATTGTTCGCCTTCGGAAGTTGGGTAAGTACTATTTAAGCGCAAACGAGTTGCCAGAGGATTGGGAAGTTTATTATCTTGATGTTCTGAGTGGGGTAAACGTGAAAGGTAGGCACTGTAAAGTAAAATAACGCCGAACACCACAGCTAGTATTCTAGTAGGAGTGTAGGCGGCGATGATTGCACCTGCGATCGCACCAAATGTCGTAGCCACTTCCAAAAACATCCCCAAGCGGAGATTTGTATAACCTTCTTTGACATAAGCAGAAGCTGCGCCGGAAGAAGTTGCAATTACAGAGACTAAAGAAGCACCAATGGCGTAACGAATATCAACGTGAAAAACCAAAGTTAACAGTGGTACTAATACCACTCCACCCCCTAAACCTGTCAGCGCTCCCAAAAATCCGGCAGTGGTAGAACCAAGCCAAACCAATAAGGTAAATTCTAGAATATTCAAGCGATACCACCTTCGCTATTCAGGACAAATTACACTTCTGATTCATTTGTTGCAAAGATTGATGGAAATGGTATTAATTATCTAGAAGCGTGATGACAACGCTCGTATAATACACGAAATAAGTTACCTAATTCTTTTCATTCAGAAAAACTTATATTTATCACAGTGATTCTGGATGAGATATAAATAGAATTCTGAAAGCACTTACAAGCAGTAAAAAAGCAAAACCTTTGTTTAAAATATCATTAGGTAAACTTATCCCAATTTTTGCACCAAGCCATCCACCTAAAATAAATCCTAAACACAAGATGGTAGCTACTTTGATATCTACGTCACCCTGTTTATAGTACGTCCAGGCTGCTAATAAATCCACTGGCAGGACAAGCAATGCTAGTGTAGTTCCTTGTGCTAAATGTTGAGAAAAACCTAAGAAAAACATCAAAGCTGGCAAAATGATGATACCGCCGCCGATACCTGTCATTCCGCTAATTATGCCTGCCACCAATCCTAAAATAAGACAAAGCAAAACGTTAGTCATAGCAATTAGCCTGTTAATTAAATGTTGAAATTATCTAGCGAAATAAATACTGACTAATTCCTTATTTTGTCTAAGGATTTTGAGAGCCTGTTGCTCTATTTGTCGCACCCTTTCTCGACTCACACCCATACCTCTACCAATTTCTGCTAAAGTAAGTTCGTTTCCATCTTTTAAACCAAAGCGCATAGTTAAAACTTCTCGCTGTTGGGGAGATAATTTTGATAACAACTTTTGTAAGTCGTTTTGTAGAGATTCTTCAGCAACGTAGTTTTCTGGAGAAAGCCCGGTATCTTCAAGAATATCTTGCAATTCTGTATCTTGGTGTGAACCAATTCGGGTTTCTAGAGACATGGGTTTACGACTAAGGTGCAAACATTCTCTAACTTCATCAGGTGTTATAGATAAAGCTGTAGCGATTTCATTAGTATTAGGAGTACGACCTAATTGTTGTGATAATTCTCGCTGTATACGCTTAATTTTATTCAGTTTTTCAAATACGTGAATAGGTAATCTGATAGTGCGACTTTGTTGTGCGATCGCCCGCGTAATTCCTTGCCTAATCCACCAATAAGCGTAGGTAGAAAATTTGTATCCACGATTCGGATCAAATTTCTCAATCCCTCGCTCTAAAGCTAAATTACCCTCTTGAATTAAATCTAAAAACTCCATGTTTCGTTGCTGATATTTCTTCGCTATTGAAACCACCAACCGCAAATTAGCCGCAATCATTTTTTGCTTGGCTTGTTGTCCTTGATTTAATTGTTGTTGCAGCACCCCAGCATCTACATTCAGATATTCACCCAATTCTTGTAGTGTTGGCTCATGCTTTAATTGCATAGCTAATTCTTTTTTAGCAGCTAATAAATTCATCATCTGCTGCACTTGTTGAGCAAAAATAACTTCTTGTTTATGGGTTAACAAAGTTACTCGCCCTATTTCTTGCAAATAATTACGCACCCCATCATTTAGCTTCTGAGATTTTGTCTGATTATTTTCAAATTCAATTGGAAGAGATATTAAGTTATTCATGGTCATTCAATCCTCTGTAATTTATTTCTAAAGTATGAGTAGAATTTTCGTAATTGATTCAAGGTGTAGTAACTAAAGATTAAGCTTTGAAGGCAACAAGCTCAAAATTAAGCCCCCACATAACATCAATACAATTACAAAAACAAATTCAATTAGCAAAACTATTGTGAGCATAATATTATTCTCTTAATTTCTTGTAGAATTTGAAACGTAAACAGGTCTAGAAAATTCCCCCATACTGTTGAAGGGGAAAAAGCGGAAAAATGCCTTACCTATGATGTTACTACGGGGAACAAAGCCCCAATAATGGCTATCATAGCTATCATTACGATTGTCTCCTAGAACCAAATAAGAGTTAGCTGGGACAGTTACCGGGCCAAATTTATAGTCTGGTTTAGCTTCGATGTAGTTTTCTTTTAAAGGTGAGCCATTGATATAAACTTGTCCATTTTTAACCTCTACTTTTTCTCCAGGTAATCCAATAACCCGTTTAATAAAAGCATCATGGTAATTTTCTGATTGGAGTGTCTTGGTAGGATTAAATACTACTATATCTCCTCGATTGGGAGAGCTAAAATCATAGCTAATCTTATCTACAATCAAGCGGTCATTAGGCTGAATAGTTGGCTCCATCGAGCCAGAAGGAACATAACGGGCCTCAGCCACAAAAGTACGAATTCCTAAAGCCAAAATCAGGCTTAAAACAACGGTTTTTATTCCTTCAATCCAAACATTTTCTGAACTAGGTAAGGACGAGCCTATTTGTTTCTCATGAACGGTAGACATAATTTACCAATCTATAAACTGATAATTGAGTAATCCAAAGAATTTGCAATTAAACTAGTACAAACACCCCGCGTCTAAATTTTTTTGTACATTAATTATGAATTGCGTAAAGCCTGCGGCATAGCTTTGCTTAGAGCGTAGTAATAGCACGTCATTAGGGATGATTCTGAGAGGCAAATAGATTACCAGCAGCATCATTTTGATAAACGCAGGAAACTTGTGGCGAATTTTCTAACTTTCCAGTGTAAGCAAAGGTATTTAAGCTATTTTTACAATTGCTTGCTTGTTGCGATGTCACAAGATTTTTTTGTTGTAAAATTGCCCAATCGCTAGTACGCAAAACGCATCCAGGTTGCATACGCGGTTGTGTAACATAAACTTTAAAGGGATTGAGAGTGAGAAAAACGCGAGTATCTGTGACGATCGCACTTGCGCCATATTGTACGCAGACATTTGCATCAGGTGCAACACTATCGATATAAACACTGCTGTTGATATTCTCTGGATTAGAATTAGCAAGACTAGTTAAACTCACACCAATGACAATTCCTAATAGTACAGCAGCGCTGATAATTGCCACTATCATTGTATTTAAACGGAAAGGCTTAGGTTTATTAGGTAATTGAGTGTTATGTAGCATAAATTAAGCCTGAATAAGTTTATTAAACAATGATTTGATAGATAAATAAGTAACCTCAGTGAGAATTAGTTTTGCACAAAAGAAGATGAAGACGATATTTTTCTGGTCTTAATTAGATGCTGTGTTAGGATTTGGTTAACAGTATCCTTATAGTTTAAAGGAATCAGCAAACGCCAATAGGATCTCATGAGTGGGAAGCGAGGTTGAAAGCCAATTATAAGTACGTTATTTATCTCTTTTTCCCAACTGTAGGATGTAATATTTTCCCATTTCATAAGTGAAAACATATAGCAAATGCCGTTTTCTGTGAACTCTAATTTACTTAAAACACGGGAAATCAAGATAATTACTGAAGACCAGAGAATGAGTACTCCAGCTAAGTGACTCAGAGCAAGGCTATCATAACTGAAGTCTTTAGTCAGAACTTCATAAATAAATGAAGCAGAGTACAAAGATGCAAAAATCACACTAATTAAAGTCATCCCAATTAAACGTTTATTCCTTAACAACCGCCCAATATTTAGTAGCAAATAACCTGCTTGCTTTTTACGCCAGTGCCAAGTTAAGAGATATATCAGGTAGCTTGCCAAATAAACTGCGTAAATAATCAGCAAAGTTAACGAGCCATACTTTCCTAATCGAGAAATTATCAATACAACCGCAAGGCTAATTAAAATCCACGGGAGAGTGTAAAGTAATTCTCTGCTAGCTTTTTGATTACCCACAGCACGGGTGGTTATTGTATATCTAATCCCGATCCAAATAGCTAACAGGATTACTGGGAAAATCACCGAAGTGATATGAGTGTTTCCAAAAATATTCATGGTTTTATTGTATTTTTGAGTAATGGGTGAACACCTGAATGAAATAAGTCGATTTTATTTTGTATTGGCAGGTAATGCTCTCGGCTCAAGGCTCAGATTAAGAATTTGTCTATTTCGCATAATTTGCAGTTGTAAACTTTTGCCAGCAGAAGTATTTTCTACAGCCTGTTGCAGTTCTTGAGCATTATTAATTGGTTGATTATTTGCTTTTACAATCACATCACCTGCACGGATTCCGCCTGTATTAGCTGGTGATTTTGGCGCAACTTTGACTATTAGTACACCTTGAGATTCTTCAACAGTAATGGGAGAGTTGGGATCGCTGTTAATTTGCTCTTTAACCTCTGGTGTCAATGTCAGCATTTGGATACCTAGATAAGGATGATTAACTTTCCCTGTGCTGATTAATTGTGTAGCGATTTTCTTGGCGGTGTTAATGGGAATTGCAAAGCCCAAACCTTCACTATTCTGAATAATTGCTGTGTTAATCCCAACTACTTCGCCAGAAGCATTCAGCAGTGGGCCGCCAGAGTTACCAGGATTAATTGGCGCATCAGTTTGGATGTAATCAACACGTTCATTAGGCATTCCTACCTGAGAACTAGAGCGACCTATGGCGCTAATAATGCCGTGGGTTACTGTATTATCTAAACCAAGGGGATTACCGATCGCGATCGCCCATGCTCCTGGTTGCAATTTGTCAGAATTACCTAACCTCACTGTGGGCAAATTATTAGCCTCAATTTTCACCACAGCAATATCTGTCACCGGATCAGCACCCATAACCTTGCCCTTGAAGGTACGTCCATCTTTGAGGGTGACACTCACGGTATCAGCACCATTGACTACATGGGCATTTGTGAGAACTTCTCCATTAGAATCAATGATGAAACCAGAACCAATACCCCGTTCAATTTCTTGAGATGGCACTTTTGGCAAGTCGTAGCCAAAAAATTGCTGAATTAGAGGATCGTTAAAAATAGCAGCGTTGGGATTTTTGATTGTACGTGTAGAATCAATTCGCACCACTGCCGAGCCAACTTGATGAACTACGGCGGTGATAAAGTTAGGATTACTATCTGTGGCTAAATTTCCAGATGCTTGATTTGCTGTTTCTGCAAGGGAAGGTTGCAATGCTTGAGGCAAAGGCTGAGTATATGGTAATAAATGCAGACTTGCAACTGTGATACCTGCACCTGCCAATATTAATCCCAAATAGGTTAAAGGCTTTTTCCAAGTATTTTGCCGTGGTTGCTCAAGCTGCGGTAATGATAAATTGGAATCTAAATCAGTTAGTGGATGGGAATTATCGCCAAAATCGTGTTTTACTGTCTTCATAACCCAAAACTCCTTTGTGAATCGATGTTTTCCTTTCTCTTGGTTACAAGTTTCGGTTTTTAACAAAGGGTTTTGGGTGAAGATGGATAAGTTAGCGAGAACTTAACGGCAGTTTTTATTTATTTAAAACATATCTGTCGTGGGTGTCAACTTAACGCGAAATCGGCGGTTATAAACCGCGTCTACACAGACGAAACCCGCCTACGCGGGTTAAAAACATTAATTTTCTCTTAGTCCGCGAAGGCGGACTTTGTTTGTGTAGCCGCGAATTCTATTCGCCAAGGCTTAAGTTGGCACTTGATAATCTTAAAGGTTTCGTTGTATTTTCATTTCCCGATCGCTCTGCCATGTAGAAAGATTACAGTGGTCATTCTTATCTAGCGATGCCTGCGGTGGGCTACGCCTACGCAAAGCTTTTTCTCTGTATTATTCATGACCACATTCTTGGATATAAGTTCATTTTATTAAAGTGTGTAACTGATAACTGTTATGGAACGCAAACAGTCTGTGTGGGTAGTGGATGATGAACCGAATGGATTTGAAGTGATTGAATTGCTACTGCGTCGGGAAGGACATCACTTAACTTACTTCAACAGTGGCAAAGAAATTTTGAGTCGCTTGGAATCGAGTTTACCTGATGTCATCCTGTTAGATGTGATGATGCCAGAAATCGATGGCATTGAAACTTGCAGACGCATCAAGGCAAATTCCAACTGGAAACCAATTCCCATTATTATTGTGACAGCACTTGATTCTAAAGAAGACTTAGCGCGATCGCTCTCTGCTGGTGCTGATGATTTTCTGACCAAACCTGTAAATGGGGTAGAATTGCGATCGCGTGTTCGTTCTATGTTGCGAATTAAGCAACAATACGACGCACTCCAAGCCAGCGTTAATCTGCGACGGGATTTATCTAAGCTTGTAGTAAAAGATGTACGACAGCCAATGTCTACTGTTTTACTGGGGAGTCACTTACTACTGCAAAGTAACCTGGAAGCCAAAGATCGAGAACGCGCCGAAATGGTATACGCAGCCGGACTGGAAATCGATTCTATTATTAAAGGTTTGCTGCGGTTAGCCAAGATGGAATCTGGCAAACTCGTGTTAAATCTGGTGGAGATAGACCTTAACGAACTAGCAGAAGTAGTAGTAGAAAATTTTCAGGCGATCGCAAATTCTAAACAAATCCAATTTATCAGCAAATTACCAGAACAAGGACGTTGGCTGTCCATTGATGCTGAATTGTTCCATCGCTTGCTTGATAATCTCATTACTGATGCAATCCAATCATCTCCCCAAAATAGCAGAATTACACTGGAAATTAATTATCCAGAGACTTCTGAATCTGTGAAAAAAGCAACAATTCGCGTCACTGATGAAGGTGTAGGAATAAATAGAGATTTGCAGCAATCAATTTTCACTCAATATGAATCAGGAAGTTTGATTAGTGGCACTTCACAAATTGGTTTGAGTTTGGCATTTTGCAAAATGGTTGCTGAGGCTCACGGTGGCACAATTACGATTGAGGATAATCAGCCACAGGGTACAGTTGTTACCGTGGAAATTTGACGGCGTATGGTAGCACATCTGTGTGCGCCTACAACATATCTTTTCGATAACTTATCTATCTTGACCCCGAATTGACTTTTTTAAATCGACACTAGAAATGAAAGTCAACTCGCCGAGCTATTCAATAGCTCTATTCAAAATTATGATGACTCGTAAAATAAGTGCAATTGGCCTTTTAACTGGATTACTCACAGTTTCTTTAGGAAATGGCATTGCTTTAGCAGATATTCCAGGTAATCATCCCTTCTACCTCCATGCACGCAGCGACTTGCGGAAAGCTGAATTAATGCTGGAAACTCCTGATGAATATAATGTGACTCAAGAAGCAAGAATAGCTGCTCAAAAGGTTCATCAGGCTATTGAAGATATTGATGTTGCAGGAATTTTAGATGCTAAAAATATCAATGATTATCCCCAAATAGATACTTGGTTAAACCACCGCGATAAATTCCAGAAGATTTATACTCTGTTGCAGCGTGCAGATCAAGATTTATCTAGAGAAGAAGATAACAATTTTGTTATTGGTTGGCGTAATAGAGCCGAAGCTAATATTAATCGAGCCAAACATTATACAGCGATCGCAGCTGGTAGAGATGCGATTGATGATTTGAATTATGGCAATTAATTCAGTTGTTTTCTTCACTTGCAACTCTCTATAAGCTAAAAGGCTTGAATGTAAATTCACAAGATATATACGTGAATTTACATTCAACGACCAAAAAATATATAAAATATTCAGAGGTTAGCTATGATTCACCACATTTCTATTGCAGTAAAAGACCCGCTTCGTGTTGCTAATGCTTTAGCAGAAATTTGCAATGGCACTGTCTATTCATTTAGCCCTATTTTAGGAGGATACATTGTGATGGATTTTGATGGGCATGGTACAGCGATTGAAATCTATCCATTTGGGACTCAATTGGTTCCTACTGCCGGACATCGAGATGTTGTTCAAAACGCAGTCTCTCTTAGACTTTCGCCCTTTCATGCTGCAATTTCTGTTCCTGTTGATCAAGAACGCATTGAGCAAATTGCTAGGCGAGAAGGATGGTTTGCACAACTGTGCGATCGCGGCCCTTTCAAAGTAGTTGAGTTCTGGGTTGAGAATCAATTACTACTCGAATTACTACCACCTGCACTTGTTGCTGAATATCTAGAATTTACTCGACCACAAAACACTGAGAAATTTTTTGGTGCGCCAGTTACAGCCTAATTAGGAGATGAAAAAAGAGTCATCTCTCACTAGCGAGATGGCTCTTTTTTCATTGAGAATAGCCGCTATGAACTTCATTAAGAGTTACTTGGGTTAAGCAACGCTGCCATTCTTTGTAATTTTCTACCCACTTCTTCTTGTGTGTAAAAGAAAGTGAAAAACCGCAATAATTCATCCATTGAATAATTTGCTTGTTGAATTTCTGGCAATTGGTTTAGTTCTTGGGTTGCATTAGAGATAGCAATTTCTATCTCTGGTAAAGATAGACGAGATTGTGGGGATTTAACGGCTGTTGCCAAACTCAGCATTGCCTTTTGAGTTTCCTGTGCTAGTTGTGTGATTTGCGGTGAAAGCATCTGCCAGAAATTATCCTGTTGTCTGGCAAGTACAGTATGTTCCATAGCGAGGATGTGTTCCCAAATCCTGTGAATAAGAAACTCCCAAGCTTCATTTACTCTTACGTCTATTGGTTCATTTGTTTGTCCTTGTCTGACTTCCTTCCATAACTCTCGTTCTGTTAGTAAAGAATTAATAATATTCAGTTTCAATCCATCAACACTTGCACGATCATAATTGCCTGTCAAAGCACAGTTTACAACCAAACGATAAAATTCTTCTAAATGTACCAGCGTTTGAGAAAGGTAACGCCGCAATTCTGTACCTGCACGAGCAGGAAAAATCAAATTGTTTACCACCAAGGCTACAGCAATACCTAAAAAGGTTTCTAAATATCTGTGCCAAGCATAAATCCAGGGAGATTGGCTATGGCTTAAAATGACGATCGCAGCAATATAACCTGCTAATTTCGCGGCTTCATTGAATTTAAAGTAAGAAGCGAAAAATACTGTGAGAAAAACACACAACACTAATGATAATGAATTGCTACCTAAAGCGATCGCAAAAATCGCTCCAGTTACCGCACCGATAGTTGTACCAATTAATCGTTGAATACCCAGCTTAAAGGTACTACCGTAGGTAGATGACATAACAATAATTGCTGCTATGACTGCATAAAATGGATATTCCCAACGCAACCCTTGAGCAATAATTAGAGAGATAGCTGATGCGATCGCCATTTTGAATGCCATTTTACCTAGTAGTAGCGTTGACATTCCTTTGGACGTAGTAACCCAAGTTGTTAGTTTGGAGATAATGTTCTTTTTGACTGGGCTAGCTTCAGACGGGAGTCTATTAAATGACTTTGCCATAAATATCTCAGTTAAACTAGCTTATACCAAGTTAACAATACTCCAAACTGCCAAAGCTCAAACCCACTTATTTACAATGTTTGTAAATGTTTCTCATGGCTGCTGTTTTCCAACCTTCTTCGCAGCGATTCCATGTAGGTGTAAAACACTGGAGTAATATATAGTGTCAGCAGTTGAGAAAATAGCAAACCTCCCACTACTGCCATCCCCAAAGGTCGGCGTGACTCTGCACCAGCGCCTAAACCAAGAGCAATGGGCAATGTTCCCATCAAAGCTGCCATTGTGGTCATCATAATTGGGCGGAAGCGGACTAAACAAGCTTCATAAATGGCATCACGGGGTGACTTATCTGTATGGCGTTGGGTTTCCATTGCAAAGTCAATCATCATAATGCCGTTTTTCTTGACAATGCCCACAAGCAAGATGATGCCAATAAAGGCGTAAACGTTGAGATCAATATGGAACAACATCAACGTCAGCAGTGCGCCGAACCCAGCAGAAGGCAAACTTGATAAAATTGTTAGCGGGTGGATGTAATCTTCATAAAGAATGCCTAGCACAATGTAAATTACCAAAATTGCCACTAGCAATAATAAGCCCAATCCAGCAATTGAAGATTGAAAAGCTTGGGCTGAACCCTGAAAACTGGTGCTAATGGTTGCAGGTAGGGTATCATGGGCAACTTGTTGGATTTTATCTGTCACTTCTCCTAGAGATACGCCCAGTTTGAGGTTAAAGGAAATGGTTGTGGCTGGGAGTTGTCCCTGGTGATTGACAGTTAACGAGCCTACACCTTTTGTTAAGGTGGCCACTGCATTTAAGGGGACAAGCTGACCATTAGGAGAATGAATCGAAAGCAAATTCAAGGCTTCCGGGTCTTGTTGATACTGTGGTAACAACCCTAATATGACTTCATATTCATTGTCTGGGGCGTAAATAGTGGAAACTTGTAACGTACCATAGGCATCACCCAAGGCTGTTTCAATTTGTTCGGCAGTTAAACCAAGGGCATTGGCGCGATCGCGGTTAATTTGCACATTCACTTGGGGGTTATCAATTTGTAAATCACTATTAACATCCTGTAACCCGGCAATTTTGCTGAGTTTATCTTGCAGAATTGGCGTATATTTATACAGGTCTTGTAAATTGGTGCTTTCTAAGGTGAACTGATATTCGGCGTTTGTCTGCTTACCGCCAATGTTAATGGTTGGTGGATTAATTAAGAACGTTTTAATCCCCGGTTCCCCTAACACTTTTGGTTGCAATTCCTGAATCACCTCATCAGCGTTGAGATGTCGTTGGGAAGTTGGTTTGAGGCGGATAACAATAATCCCAGTGTTATTACCTGCTGTGCCTGTAACTGATGTTCCCACAATCGAGTTGAGGACATCTACATTTGGGTCATTGCGAATAATTTTAGCTACTACTTCCTGGTGCTTAATCATGTCGCCAAAGGATATATCTTGAGCAGCTTGGGTTTGAGCAAGAATTAATCCGTTATCATCACTAGGAAGAAAGCCCTTCGGAGCGATCGCAAATAAATACATTGTCGCTAAGAAAATTACACCAGATACAATCATTGTTGTCCGGTGATATTTTAAGGACTTTCGCAAACTCCAAGCGTAGAAACGTAGGGAAAAGTTTTGCTTTTTATCATCAACTTCTTTCTCTTCCCCTGCTTGGTGATGTTCTGATTGCAAAAATCTGCTGCATAACATCGGTGTTAAGCTAAGAGAAAGTAAACCAGAAACTAAAATGGCGGCGGCAATAGTGACAGCAAATTCATGAAATAATCTCCCCAAAATCCCCGGCATGAATAACATGGGGATAAAGACTGCCACTAGGGATAAAGTCATGGAAATAATCGTTCCACCAATTTCTTTGGAACCGTTGATGGCTGCTTGCAGACGACTTTCGCCCATTTCTATATGACGGACAACATTTTCTAACACTACTACCGCGTCATCTACCACGAAACCCACACTCAAGGTTAACGCCATCAAAGAAAGTGTATCGAGGGAAAACCCCAAAAGTAACATAACTGCAAAGGTAGCCACCAAAGATAAAGGTACAGTCACACTGGGGATTAAAGTAGCACGGAGATTTCGCAAAAATAGAAAGATGACTAAGACTACTAAGCAAATGGTGAGTAATAATGTGAATTTGACATCATTAACTGAGTCGCGGATGTTTTGAGAGCGATCGTAGAATATATCCATATTCACCGCAGTGGGAATCTGCGATCGCAAACTGGGAAGTAATGCCTTAACAGCATCTACAATATTAATGGTGTTGGTTCCCGGCTGACGTTGAATTGCCAAAATAATCGAACGTTTAGGAATCTGTCCCTGATTGGCAAAAAACCAACTAGCAATTTTATCATTCTCCACGCTATCAACTACTTGACCTAAATCACCCAAACGCACAGGTGCGCCATTGCTATAAGCAACAGTCAAGCCGCGATAGTCGTTAGCATTGAGCAGTTGACCATTAGCTTGAACTGTATAATTTTTGTGATTACCGTAGAGATTCCCAGTAGGTAAATCGGAGTTATTTTGAGCGATAGCTTTGGCAACATCATCAATACCTAACCCTTTAGCTTTCAGCGATTGGGAATCAACTTCGATTCGCACTGCATATTTCTGGGAACCGTAAACTAAAACCTGCGCCACCCCATCCACCATTGACAGGCGTTCCGCTAATGTCTCCTCTGCATACTTATCTATGTCAGAAAGTGGAACTAAATCTGAACTGAGAGTAATGTAAAGAATGGGTTGCTGTGCAGGGTTCACCTTTTTATATGATGGCGGACTGGGCATATCACTAGGTAATTGCTTAGTTGCTTGGGCGATCGCTGCTTGTACATCCTGGGCTGCGCCATCAATATCTCGACTCAAATCAAATTGCAGTACGATTTGGCTACTTCCCTTAGAACTGGTGGAGTTCATAGAATCCAAGCCGGCGATCGTAGAAAATTGCTGTTCTAAAGGCGTTGCCACCGATGCTGCCATCGTTTCCGGGCTGGCTCCTGGTAAACTAGCAGACACGGCAATTGTCGGAAAATCCATGCTTGGCAAGTCGCTGACAGGTAACATAAAGTAACTCATCAGCCCAAAAATTAGAATCGCCAACATCACCAAGGTGGTCATAATTGGGCGGCGAATGAACAGAGATGTAATATTCATGGCTAGTGGGAATAATGTTTTTATTGAGGCATACCGCAGATGCGTAGAAATGTAAGCCCCTACAAAGGCGATCGCTATTTGTTAGCAGATTGGTTAATAGCAACAGATACACCAGGCGCAAGCGTCCCTACGATTGGGCGAATAGTATTTTGGTAAATTTTTTGTGCTGCCTTTGCAGAGATAACGCTATTGTCATCTCGTAACGTGAAAGTTAGGTCAGTGGGTATAAAATAATGACGACTAACAGAAGTCCAACCTCGGACAACGAAAGTATTTAGTTCAGGATTCACAGGTATTGATTTAGTCAAAACCTGATTAACAATTGCCGATGTATCACCTTTAGAAATTTCCGCTATGGCTTGATCAATTCGAGATTGTTGCCCTTGCCAAATAAACTCCACAGTTCCATCGCTGAGGTTTTGATCCCAACCAGCCAAGTTGTACTGAATCGCCAGCTTGAACAGAAAAGCCCGGAATCCTACCTTTTGTACTTTGCCGGTGACTGTTCCCTGAACCGCAACCATAGAATCTGTAACTGGTGGCTGATCAGCTAAAGTGACATTTTGGAAAGTGTAGAGGGCGATCGCTAAAATGATCGTTACCCAGCAAAATTGTTTGATAAAATGCTTGATAATATGGTAAATCATTGTTTTTTCACAATTTAATAATTACTGTTTAATTGCAACAGAGACACCAGGCGCGAGGTTGAATTGCCCATCAGTAACAACTTGTTCACCGGGTTGCAGTCCTTGATTAATCACCGTTTCGTTGCCTACAGTATCCCCAGTTTTCACTGGACGGGCTGCAACTGTTTTGTCAGGTTTAATAACAAACACATACTGTCCGTTTTGTCCAGTTTGTAATGCTTGGGAAGGGACAATGATCGCATTGGGTAACTGAGCCAGTTTCAGCACCACATCCACAAATTCCCCTGGTGATAGCTGTCTTTGAGTGTTGCTAAAGGTAGCTTTTAGCTGAATGGTTCCAGTTGTGGCATCCAAGGTATTATCTACAAAGCTGAGTTCTCCCTTGATTGGCTGTGCAGAATTATTTGGCATTAACGCGTCTACTTCTAGCTTCCCTGTAGCCATATATTTTTTAAGTGTCGGTAATTGCTGCTGGGGAATGGAGAAGGAAACGTAAGTGGGATGAGTTTGGTTAATTACGACTAATCCACTAGTATCATTAGCTTTGACCAAATTACCTTGATTAACTTGCAAATCACCTGTTTGCCCGTCAATGGGAGCGTAGATTGTCGTGTAAGCAAGTTGAGTTTTAGCACTTTTGACAGCCGCCTCAGCAGCTTTGAGATTCGCTTGAGCATTTTGCACATTTGCCTTCGCTGAACCTACTGAAGCGATCGCTTCTCGAATTGCACTTTGATCGGCAGCCACAGTTGCTTCGGCTGCATCTGCACTGGTGCGATATTGTTGAGCTTGTTCCTGGGTAACTGCTCCTTGTTGGAATAAATGAGTGTAGCGTTGTGCTTCAATATCAGCATTGTGTGCTTCGGCTGCATCTTTTACCCGTGTGGCTTTTGCTTGGGTTACTTGATCGCTGGCTTGTTGCTGATTAGTGATCGCTTGAGTTACTTGTGCTTGTGCTTGTACTTGTTTAGCGATCGCTTGATCTAAGTCTGCTTGAAAAGGCGTAGGATCAATTTTAAATAATAGCTGTCCTTTCTTAACTTGCTGCCCTTGTTGAAAGTAAACTCCCATCAATTGCCCATCAACTAGTGACTTAATTGATACGGTGGAGTACGCCTCAACAGTTCCCGTACTACGAATTTCTAGGGGTACAGTTGCTTCAGTGACATTAGTGGCAACTACAGGCACAGCTTTGTGATTATCTATTTTGGCTTGCGTGGGATGTTTACCTAAAACAGCCCAACTAGAAAAGCAAACAATTCCTAATATCAGTAGACCCAAACTACCTTTTTGTAATAGTGTGAATTTTGGAGGACTTTTTATGATTGCGTTTTTAGTAATCATTTATCTTACCCAACCTTTGTTTAACATCAGTTTGAGTTACTAGCCAAAGCTTAAGGGTGAAGAAAGATAAGTTATCAAAAAGTTTAAAGAAAAACTTACAGATTGGTGAAATATAGGAATTCTATTGGATTTTTGAAAAACTCAGTAGAACTCGAAAAGGCTGATTCCCCATTCTCTACTCCCAACCTACGCAAATAAGTTCAAAAATAAAATCAGATTTTTATCTTATCGGCTAACTTATCTTTCTTCACCCTCAAACATCTTTGCAAAGAGGAAACTCAATATTAGTGGTGCTGAGTTACTCAGTCACCCATAAACAACAATTCATTAAAAAGAGGAAAACACTCATGACTACTGTTACTAAAATTGCGATCGCTAATCTCAATGATGATCTAGCACAGCTTCAACAACCTACTAGTTCCAGTTTGGCAGTTGCAGTTTTGCAGCAACTTCTGATCTTAGAAGGTTATGGTACTTTACCAGATGGGACAACCTTACCTGTGACTGGCAATTTTCTAGATGAAACGACTACTGCTGTTAAAAACTTCCAACAAGCAATGGGGCTTTCACCGGATGGCATCGTTGGTGTAAATACCTGGGCTGCGTTAGTGCCAAATTACTAACTAATCCCTGATGTTGTAAGGGCGCATATCTGTCATTGGTGTCAACTTAACGTGAAAACCCTTGTAATGAGGTGATGTTCAGTTCTCTGGTTGACCATCACAGTCTGCGTTACCCCACCCTAACCCTCCCCTTAGAAAGGCTACGGTGTATACACAAGTCGAAAAAAGCTTGATTTTCCATTGTTTTTTCGTTTATCTCGTTTTATCTCGTTCCTATGCTCTGCATGGGAATGCCTGATTTAGAGGCTCTGCCTCCTGTCAGAAATTGAGTCAGAGACTCAATGAATGCGTTCCCAGTCTCCGACTGGGAACGAGGAAAGTCCTATCAAGCTAGGTTTTTAGGACTTGTGTATACACGGTAGTTTTAGAAAGGGGAGGGAACTGGATTTTCTTGTTTCCCCCCTTTACAAGGGGGGATTAAGGGGGGCAAAACGCCTGTGGAATAAGCGTTTGAGCTTAAGTTGACACCAATGCACAGATGTACTTCTATACTCCACATGAACCTTGTATTTGGTTAGGACTTACGCAAAACTGTACTGTTGTTTGCCTAAGTCCTGATGGTTCTCAAAAGATAAAAAAAGGTGAAAAAAGATGAAAAGCATTCTAAAAAATGTATTGCTAACAAGTCTATTAACTACAGGGACGTTAGGAACAACCTGGCTTACTTTACCAACAAAACCTGCTGCTGCGATCGTGCTTCCAGCACAGCGTATTCAGTTTGCTCCGGGGAGTGATGGAAAGTATTTGAGAGGCTATCTGCAACCAGATGCTTTAAATAGTTATGTGTTTAAAGCGATGGCCGGCCAAGAGGGATCGATCTCCGTGAGGTCGCTAACTGGCCAAATGCTTACTCTGTCAGTGTTTGGCGTGGATGGAACTCGTCTTACAAATAGTGGTCAAAATTGGATTGGTCAGTTACCCGCTTCTGAAGATTACTTTATTAGGGTCGTAAATGATACAGGAGTTCCAACTCCTTACACCTTAAATTTGACAGTTTTACCACTGCATAGAACTCACACACCTTTTGTCAATTTTTGAAAAGTGAAAAGAATATCTAGCGATCGCTTAGATATTAAAGCATTCTGCCAAAACAGATGCGATGTCGAATACACATAAAACAAGAATTATCAGGAGAATCAGAATGACTATTCAACAAAAAAGTTTGCTGCAACCACCCGGCGAAGGGACTTCTTACTGGTTTGCTCAGGATCTCTATACCTTCAAAGCAGTAGGCGAAGAGACAGGACAGGCTTATGCCCTCTGCGAAGTCATAATTGCACCACAAGGAGGTGGTACACCTCCTCACCGTCATTCGCGGGAAAATGAATCGTTTTACATCCAAGAGGGAGAATTGGAATTTTATCTAGATGGGGAAATAATAATAGCAACGCCTGGTACGTTTCTCCATTCACCTAAAGGACAACTACATCAATTTACTAATAAAAGCTCATTACCCGCAAAGATGCTGGTTTGGGTAACACCATCTGGTTTTGAGAAGTTTATTGCAGAAGTTGGTAAACCAGCAAATCAGGTTATTTCTGTACCACCTTTAAGTACTACAGACTTGGAAAAAATCCTCGCTACAGCTCCTAAATATGGCATTGAGATTCTTCCTCCATCTGCTGAACTTATTCCATAGTCAGATCATATCTCTAGATTTGATACCATTGGCAAAAATCTTTGCAACAAATGAATCGGCTGTACGCCCCTACAATATCAGGTATTTTGGGAAATAGTATGACTGGGTAAAGTCTGCTCGTTGAATTATTTTGAAAAAAGTAATTTTCATAAATTTGCTTTAGGGGTGTACTTATAATACACCCCTAATTTATTAAGAGCTTAGATATTAACTTCTCTTTAACTTAATTACTAACTTATCCTTCTTCACCCGCATACTTCTAGAAAAACTAGAAACTGTAATTATAGAAAGTTAACTATTTTGGTTGTACAAACCATAAAGTTATGCCACTTCTAAACAATAAAGAGAAAAGAAGATGAAAGGTTTAATGAAAAATCCCAAAGTAGCTTTACTAACTGGTATGCTTTCCCTTGGCATTGCTAGCGCGATGACCTTTTCATTTGCAAAATCTGCGGCTGCGGCTCCAGTTCCACAAGGCATGACAGGTGACTACATTGGTATTGGCATTGCTCCAGGTGTCACCAGTGGTGGGCACGGTGGGGATGCTGCCCAATTGGGCGGCGATATTCAAGGGCGTGTTGCTATTCCTCATACCCCTCTTTCAGTTCGCGGCTCATTCCTCTTTGACGATAAAACAACCGCAACCATACCAACGATTACTTACGATATAAGTAGGACAGGGTGAAAAAACCAAATTGTGTAAAGATAAGTAAATACACATAATGTATCTACCACGGTAACAGGTATATGGGCAGCCGTTTAAGGGTAT
>NZ_JACJSH010000085.1:0-22817 GCF_014698055.1 Nostoc sp. FACHB-133 | reverse complement strand
TGTTAATACTGCTTAAAAAGTATAAATAAATTTATACTACTGGGAAAATGATTTAGTGATCGCTTGTTTTTTACTGGATCTGACGAAACCGCATAGCTCCCTGGCGAGAAGTTTAAGGCAGAAAAGTTTCTCCTTTTCCCATTTAAGTCAAGCGATCGCTAAAACGAATAAATTCCCGATTTCGGGAATCTTCGTTACGCTTGTTTACCACTGCGAGTTTTATTTAAACTTCCCCTCGATGGGGTAAACCCTACCCTCCTCCGGCATAAAATGCTTTTAGCGAAATAACGATTTCGTCCTTTGTTTAAATCGTTATTTCTTGCTATAACGAAGTCGTAGCTTGAACAAAGAACGAAAACACGATATAAATAAATCGCTCTAGGGCGAAAGGACGAAAGCACGATGACCGTATTAGTGGGTGTCATTTCCCAAAAAGGCGGCGTTTCAAAAAGCACTATTGCGCGACTGATTGCCCGTGAGTACGCTGCTGCTGGGTGGGATGTAAAGATTGCCGACCTAGATATCTCTCAAGGTACGAGTACCGATTGGAAACAACGCCGAGAAGTCAATGGTATCCAGCCGGAGATTGCAGTTGAACCATTCCGCACCGTAGCTCAAGCACTTAAACACGCCGATGTTTATGACCTTATGGTTATGGACGGCCCACCGCACTCAATGCAGGGAACATTGGAGATTGCCCGTGCAAGTGATTTAGTAGTCCTACCCACTGGTTTATCACTGGATGATCTCAAACCATCGGTACTATTAGCGCATGAGTTGGTAAACGCCAAAATCCCTACGGATAAAATTATTTTTGTTTTATGCCGAGTCGGCGATCGGGAGAATGAGATCGAAGAAGCCCGATCATATATTCGTAAGGCTGGTTATGAAACAGTAGAAGGCTCAATCCCCGAAAAGACAGCTTACCGACAGGCTTCTGATAACGGTCGCGCTCTTTCGGAAGTTAGCTTTCCTAGCTTGAAGCAACGTGCAGAACAAGTGGCCCAAGGAATTATTGATCTGTTGAGTGAGCAAGAGGAATGATATGTCAACCAAAACACCACAACCACCTCGCAAATCAAATAAAGGTGAACCCCCTAGCATTAAGGAAACAAAAGATAACTTGGAGAAGCCCGATCCAGGTGAAATTTCCAACCTGAATTTTAAAGTACCTGCCGAGTTTAAAAAGGATTTTAAGATTGCGGCGGCTACTTACGGTTGTACCCAAGTCGAGCTACTACAACGTATTTTTAAATACTGGACAGATAATCATGGCTAGTAAAGATTCGTTATTTAGCGAAAGGACGAAAAGACGATTTCTTTCTTTAGCGATTTCGTTAACAAGTCTGGTGAGTATAAGAAGCGTTACTGAAAGAGCAGCAGTTGCTTGGGAATGCCAAGCCAGATGTGGTGATCCAAAATTTCATAGCTTGGATGCTTTCTATTGATAACTATTTATCTTTCTGCTTCTCAGATGATAAAGCTTTAGATTGTTGCTCCCCGCTTGGTTTTAATGTTTCTGCATTATCTTCTATTACAGAGGTATCAATAAATTTTAACTTGAATTTAGAAAGGTCATTTCTTACAGGAGAAAGAATGCCAATTTTATCAAGAAAGATGTAGAAACCCAAACTAATTAGTAAAATAATTAATATCCAGTTTCTGGATGTTAAATCGCTCAGTTGATTATTACTATTTTCCAGTTCTTTTGAAAGTTCTTTAATTCTCTCTTCATCTTTATTCAACTGTCCTATCTTCTTACCTATTTCAATAGACCTGTCGAATATTTCAGACTTTGCATTGTCAGCCCTCTCTTGATCTTGCTTGATCTGCCCTTCCCTAGTAGCGACCCTGTTCTCCCTTTCGTCAATTGCCTTCTCGCGTTCCGACAGAACTATATCTCCCTCCTTCCTCGATTTTAATGCTGCATAGTTTTCCTTGCATTTGCTATTCTCATTGACAGCGTTATCAAGCTTTCTTCTGAGAGATTCATTTTCTTGCTTAGTCTTAGTGTAAAGCTCTTTAATAATAGAGGGATCTCCTATATCTGTTTTATAATCTGGAACATTACCACAACTTGATAGTAGAAGAGAAGTTGCAATTATCAGTACAACTATCCAGACTTTCCTTTTTACAGCAGAAAGAATTGACAGCAAAGCTGGCTTTTGTTCTTTTAGTGCCATCTCAATGACTTCCTTGAATTTATTAATCAACACCAAACACCTTCATCCCTTCGTTCGCCAAATGGTTGATTACTTTTACAGCAATACAGCCATATTTAGGTTCATTGAAGGGGCGAGAGGTGTCATTATATAAGGATGCCCAAGCTTCCTCGTTGATCTCGGTGTCATCGCCCCCAAAATGGGAAAATTGTACGCTTGGATCTTGGCTTAACCCTATTAAAAGGAATATCGGCGCTCGCTGCCAATGCGTCAAGTGCTAATCTGAACGCTCACTGTTGATACTCTCATAAATACTGGATAGTAATTTTTCAAACACAACTGCTTTAAATTCTTCACTATTCATCACTTGCATGAAGATTTTTTCGTTACCGTCCATGCGTTCGATAAATAGATTTTCAAGATGCTTTTCTAGAACCGGGGCAAAGTTTTCTTTTGTATTGACTTGAGCCGCTTGTTTGATGGAGTCATTAGCGATCGCCGTTTCAGTGATTTGCTCGAAAAAGAGTTGGTCGGCTGCGGTGAAGTTAGTACTAAAACGTTCGTTAAGGGAGTCAATCAGCTGGGATAAGGGGACTTCTTTATCTGGCTGGCGAGTTCCGACTGCGGTAGCACCTCGTAATGGTTCTGCTTTACCTTCGGTTAAATCAATTTTCCCTTCACTGATTTTTTCCAGGCGATAAAATTTTATTTCTATATCCCCAGATAAATCAATTTTTGGAGCTTGGGGACTACGGGGTAGTTTCTTTAGTAGGAAACGTCCATAGGCATAAAGCTTTTCGAGTTCTGAATCTTGGTAAGGGATAATCTGGGCAAGGAATAGGTAGAGATTGCGGAAGCTGGTAAGTTGGCTTTTAAATTGTTCTTTAGCTGGGTCTTGGAGGGCTTTATAATTTTCAATAATTGGGTCTAGTAATGTATTTAATTTTTTGTGTTCGTTTCCGGTGAGGGAGGTTTTTGGGCGAAACCAAATTTCACACCACTGGTTTACATCGTCTTGATTAAAAAGTTGCCGTTCATAAAGCTGGTAAGACAGATCATTTAATTGTTGCGGATCTGCGGTTTCTCCAACGGGCGTTTCTTCGTAGTAGGGTTTAAAGGCTTTGTAGATGTCTTCGGGTTTATTGACAAAATCTAAAACGAAAGTATCTTCTTTGCCTGTGGTGGTACGGTTGAGGCGGGATAGGGTCTGGACGGCTTGAACTCCATCCAGTCGTTTATCAACAAACATGGTATGGAGCAATGGTTGGTCAAATCCGGTTTGAAATTTGTTGGCGACAAGCAGCACTTGATAGGCATCGCTGGCAAATTTATCAGGAATTTCTGAAGTTTTGATGCCGCCATTCATGTTGACTTCAGTAAATGTTTCTCCGGGGAACTCATCAAGGGTAATAGAACCAGAAAAGGCAACGAGGGATTTAATATCGCTATAACCTTTTTCTTTAATGTATTTATCGAAGGCGAGTTTGTATTTAATGGCGTGTTCACGGGAACGGGTGACAACCATTGCTTTGGCTCTACCCCCAATTTTATGAAGGGTATGATTACGGAAATGTTCAATGATGACTTCTACTTTTTGGGCGATGTTGTGGGGATGGAGTTCAACGAATCGGGCGATCTGCTTGGCTGCTTGGCGACGGGGTAAGTCAGGGTTATCTTCGGAGGTGCGGACGAGTTCGTAATAGCGTTCGTAGCAGGTATAATTTGCCAAAACGTCTTTAATATAGCCTTCTTCAATGGCTTGGCGCATAGTGTAGAGATGGAAGGGGACTTCGCCGTTATCTCCGGGTTCATCGAATACGAGTTGGGTTTTGTACTTGGGGGTAGCGGTAAAGGCGAAATAGCTGAGGTTTGGTTGTTTGGTGCGGCTGATTTGTTCTTTTAGTAGTTTTTGTTTGGCTTCATCACTGAGATCATCTTCCTCAAGATCATCTTCCAGGAGTTGAGCGGCGATCGCAGATTCGATACCATCTTTATTTAGGATTTTGCGGAGTTCTGTGGCGGTTTCTCCGGTTTGGGAGCCGTGGGCTTCATCAACGATGACGGCAAAGCGTTTATCTTTGGTGGTAATGTCTATGGTTTTACCTTTTTTAGCTAAAGTCTCGATGGCTTTAGTAATGAAGGGGAATTTCTGGACGGTGGAAATGATGATGGGTACACCGTCGCTAAGGGCTGTAACCAGTTGTTGGGTATTTTCGTCAATTTTCTGGACAACTCCGGCTTTATGATCAAACTGATATATAGTGTTTTGCAGTTGTTGATCCAGTACGGTGCGGTCTGTGATGACGACAACGGTATGAAAGATTTTTTCGTCTTGGTTGTCATGAAGGTTAGCTAGGCGATGGGCTAACCAAGCAATAGAGTTTGATTTTCCAGATCCTGCCGAATGCTGAATCAGATAATTATGTCCGGCCTTGTGTTGTTTGGTGTGGGCAATGAGTTTACTGACGACATCGAGTTGATGGTAGCGGGGGAAAATCAGGGTTTCTTTTTTCTGGTAATTAACGCCAGTGGCAGTGGGAATTTTGGTTTCTTTGGTTTCGATGTGGAGAAAACGCGCCAAGATGTCCAAAAGGCTATCTTTTTGTAAGACTTCTAGCCAAAAGTAACTGGTGCGATATTCTTCATTGTCTCCCACTGGGTTGCCTGCACCGTGATTATTACCTTTGTTGAAGGGTAGGAAATGGGTACTTTCTCCAGCCAGTTTGGTGGTCATCCAAACTTCTTCCGTGTCTACGGCGAAATGGACTAAGCACCGTTGTTTAAATGCAAATAGCGGGTCTTTGGGGTCTCTCTCGGTTCTGTATTGGTAAATGGCGTTTTGGTAGGTTTGCTCGGTAAGGGGGTTTTTGAGTTCGATAGTAGCGATGGGTAGGCCGTTGAGACTGAGGAGAATATCGGGAATACGTCCAGTTTTGATGGTGACTTGGCGGGTGATGGTGAGGCGATTTTTTTCGTAGAGTGCCAAGGTTTCGGGGTTCATGCCTGTGTTCGGCTGGAAGTAGGCGACTCGGAGGGTTTTACCATAGCATTTGAAGCCATTGCGGAGGACATCGAGCATTCCTCGGCTTTTAAGTTCTTTGGTGAGACTATCTATAATGATTTTCTGGGCATCGCTGTTGTTGGCTAGGCGTTGCCATTGTGTGGGCTGGGTGCTTTGGATGAAGTTGATGATTTCCGTGGGGAAAAGGGCGGTTTCCGCTTCGTAGTCGTCTGCGTTGCCTTGGTGGTAGCCACTGAGTTGGAGGATTTCTCGTTCGATGATGTCCTCAAATTTCTCTTCCGTGTGCATGAGATGTGCAGTATAAACATAATTAAGTATAAAGGTGAATTAATCAAGGTCAAGAAAGTCTCTGGCAGTAATAATCTGGTTTTGATATTCGGCTAGGATTTTGAGTGATAAAAGGTCTTGATCTCCTGTAATTAAAAATTCTGCGTTGGAATCTTTAGCAAGTTCTAAAAATTTGTTGTCGTCTGGATCTCTACAGGTGTTTATTTGAGATTTGATTTCTATAAATTGACTGTATTTTTTTACTACTTCCAAAAAATCTTGTCGGTCTTCATCTGAGATATATTTATCGAACTTACGTTTGTAGATTCGTGTGTTTAATTCTTGATAAGTTTCATCGCTTTGAGCAATTTTAAATTCTTTATAGGCTTTATCTAGGGCTTTACGGGCTGTTCCATCAGGACTTAGGGCAGCGCTAAGTAAAACATTTGTGTCAATGACAATTAGTTTATGACTCATCGGCGAGTAATTCTTCTAGAGTTTCTTCGGTTAGTCCTTTGGCTTGAGCATTTCTGCCGATTCTGTCAAAAACACTAAGTAAATCTTCATCTTTATTATTTGGAGAGTTTTTCTTTATTTCTTGAATGAGTTGTTCTTGTTCTTGTGCTGGAAGTTGTAGGACAAGATTAAGAATTTGCTCGAAGGTTAGAGGGAGTTGATAGGTTTTTTGAGTCATGGTCGCTTTTGGGCTTAGGAGATAGGGACTTGGCGTACATCTATTTTACCTGTGACGGCGTTGGTGATGAGGGCGGTGCGATATTCTTTTAATCGTTCGATTGCTTCTTTAATTTTGTCTTTTTGTTGGTCAATTTGGGTTATTTTTTGGTCTAAATACGTAATGATTTTTGCCTGTTCTGCAATTGGTGGAATGGGAACGAAAAAATTTGCAAGAGATCCTAAATAAATTCCTGGCTGTGCAGAAAAGCCAGTATTTAGCCATAAAAGCTTTTGAAAATCTGGACTTTTTATGAAGTAAAAAAGAAATTTATGAACACATACCCCTGCTTTTGATCTCAAAACAGCAAGACTGCGTTGTATTGTGAATCTTGGCATTTTTTTAACTATTGCTACTTTACCAAGAGTTGCCCCAACAATTGCAAGAAGTATATCATTTTCTAAAACTTGAAATGATTTATTTAGTTCTTGAAAATCTTTTTCTGAAATTAAACTATCATCTTCTAGGTTGACAAAGCAATTATTGATAATATTGCGGACACTGAGTAAAGGAATGCCATTATCAACGCGGGGTGGAGGTAAATGAGTTCCATCTCTCAGAAGCGAACAAATATATTTAAGTTTTACAGGTTTCCAATGCTTAGGAATTTCGCCTAACCACTCAACCCCAGAATCTCTCATCGGGACGTTTGGATCTAGTCCTTTGGTGACAGCGTGACTGATGAGGGCGGTGCGTTTTTCGTCGAGTTTTTCAATGAGGGCTTCTTTCTTGGCAATGAGGTCATCTATTTGTTTGGTTTTATAGTCGAGAAAGCGGGCGATCGTCTTTTGTTCATCCAGAGGGGGAATTGCAATAATTGTTTTAGCTAAGTGAGATGGCCCAAAATTTGGTTGGCAAGAACCAGTCATTAATAAACTTAACTGTTCTCGTAAACAAAAAGATTGCAAAGTCCATTTTAAAAAAACTCTATCTGCACATGAGGTTTCATGCTCATTAATTCTAATGGTGCTTGTATTTAGTACTACTATTTCATCGGAATTATATTCCGCAACTTTCCCCCATGAATTACCAGAACTAGATAAGAGTAAATCATTATTTTTTACTGTAAAGTGTTTGTAGTTTTTCTCATAATCTTCTTGCTCAATGAATTTTTGATAACTCGAAAAATCAATTCCTTTCTCTGTGATGTTTGTTACGCAAATAACTCTAATTCCATTATCTGCAAATTGCCAATTACGAAGTCCCGGGCCTTCTTGGAAAAAAGCAGCCCTGATAAATTTTTGGATGTTCCAATGCTCAGGAATCTCCCCTAACCACTCAACACCAGAATCTTTATATTTTTCATAACCCTGATACTTACCCATTACACTACCTCCCCTAACATCGCTATAATGTCCGACTCCAAGGACTTAATATCATTCTCAATCTCATCCAGAGGGCGAGGCGGCTGATACATATAGAAATGACGATTTAACGGAATCTCATACCCCACCTTAGTTTTAGAAAAATCAATCCAAGCATCTGCTACATAGGGTAAAACCTCCGCCTCAAAATACTTCTCACAATGCCCCTTTACTAAATTAATCAACTCATCTGCGCTTGCATCCTTGTCATATCCCAACGGTAACGGCAATGTAATATCATCCGGTAAAGGTACAATTTCCGTATCTCGCAAATTACTATCCGGTTCAGGATTCCCCTTCTTATCCCGACAGATTTCCGCCTCTGGATCAGCCTCACCCAACGCTGCTAAAATCGCCTTGATCATCGGCTCTTTCAACTTTAACCCTGCATTCTTTAACACCCGTTCCAAATCCCGCATAAATTCAGCACGGGACATATACAGGCGATTATTATCCAGACACCGCAAAGCATCGAGAATTTGATTTTGAAGACTTTCACCCATCTCCATTTCTAACTGTTTCACTTTTTCATCCTTACGCTTCTTACTCGTTGCCAAATCCTGAAACGCCTTTTGCTCTGACAACCGAGCCACCCGCTCCTCACTTGCCTGAAAATTTAACCTTAACGGTCGCTCCACTGTAATTTTGAGAAATCCAAACTCCCGATTATCAAAAATCTTTGAGCAAATCTGCTTTTCTATCTGCCCGTCTGATTTCACCTCACTTAAACCATTCTGCTCAAAATCCCCATACAGCCGCACCAGTTCCGCAATATGCTCCGGTGATAACTCATTACGTTTATTACCGAGACTCTTCTTCATTTTCAGAAAATGGTGTGTCCCATCAACAAGCTGAACTTTTCCCTGACGATGCGCTGCTTTCTTATTCGTCACCAACCAAATATAAGTAAAAATTCCCGTGTTATAAAACATTTGGTCAGGTAGAGCAATCACCGCATCAAGCCAGTCATTTTCAATAATCCAACGGCGAATATTACTTTCACCACTACCCGCATCCCCGGTAAACAAAGGCGAACCATTAAACACAATAGCAATCCTAGAACCATCACCTCCTGACTCTGGGGAAGCGTGCATTTTCGATATCATGTGTTGCAGAAACAACAGCGAACCATCATTAATTCGAGGTACACCAGCCCCAAAACGTCCCTTAAATCCTAAATTGTCATACTCATCTTTAATAAAATCCTCTTCTGGTTTCCATTCCACACCAAAAGGTGGATTAGCAAACATATAGTGAAACTGTTTATCAGGATGACCGTCGCGGGGTAAAAAATTATTACTTTTGCTTTTTGCGTTCTTTATCCCTAAAGTGTCGCCATAGACAAGATTGTTAATCGGTTCATCTTTAATCAGTAAATCAGAACAGCAAATCGCATAGGATTCAGGATTATACTCTTGCCCAAATAAGCCTAAGTTTGCTTCAGGATTTTGCTTTTTAATGTATTCCTCCGACACTGAGAGCATTCCCCCTGTGCCTGCTGTGGGGTCATACACTGTCCGGTAAATCCCTTGTTTAAAAATATCCTGCTCCTCACAGAAAACCAGATTCACCATGAGTCGAATTACTTCGCGGGGTGTAAAGTGATCTCCCGCCTCTTCGTTCGCCTGCTCGTTAAACTTTCTCACCAGTTCCTCGAACAGATAGCCCATTCGCAGATTAGAGAGTTTCGCCGGAGATAAATCAACTTCAGGACTATTAATCGCCTTCATGACTTCAAAAAGACGGTTAGCTTCATCTAACTTTTGGATTTCATTATCAAACTCAAATTTCTCAAAAATATCCCGTGCCAGAGGCGAAAACTTATTGATATAATCTCTGAGATTATCTGCCAGCCCATCAGAATCTTCTAATAATTTCTGAAACGTAAATTCACTAAGGTTATACAACGACTGTTGCCGATCACCCCCAATTGCAACTTTAGAGATCGCTTTCTCAAAAGCATCCCCATCTAAGCCCATCGCCTCATATTTCGCCTTCGCCTCAAGGACAGCTTTCTTAGTCGGTTCTAAGACAGCATCCAAACGACGCAACACAATCAGAGGCAACATCACCCGGCGGTACTGGGGTGGACGGTAAGGGCCTCGGAGTTTGTCGGCAATGCTCCAGATAAAACCGACTAACTCTTGATTATTAGAATTTTCTATATTATTTGTCACCATAGGAATTTTAAGTAATAAAATTAGATTTATTTATTTGGCAATCTCTGCAAAGAGTATCCAGTTTACCCCGTTCCAAGCTCATTTGTAGGTAACTCGGATCTAATCGCTCAATCACATCTCTTCACTGAGCTTATAAGTTACCTTTTTTAGCTGAACTGTAGTTTTTACAGGTTTTATTTCACGAAGTTGACGAGGCATTAGAGTTAATTCTTAGGACGAACAGAAAACGCAGATATTGAAATATCACAAATCACCCCAATCAAAATTCATAAAACGTTGAGCATTCAGCTTGGTATATTTTTCAGTATGTTTAATATCCCGATGCCCTAAAAAATCTTGAATTTCCCTAGTGTTATAGCCCCGATTCACTAAAAAATAGCCGCAAGCATGACGCATCATGTGGCAGTGAACCTTGATATCCAGCCCTGCCTCTACCGCCACTCGCCCAATCAGTTTTCGCACCGCATCGGTCTTCATCACCTCACCCCGCTCTGAAACGAAAATATATTTACTCTCAGGGAATTGTTCTCGGAGTTTCTTGAGATGTACCAGTTCATCTTCTCTTAAAGGATGCACCCCAGAATCACTGCCCTTTTCCCTAGTGATAAAAATCTGACCTTCCCCCCACATCACCGCATCCCAACGCAACCCACATTTCTCTCCCACTGCCTCCCCCACCCTCAACCCGTGGCGAAACATCATCAGCATCAGCAGAAAATCCCTCTCTCCATACCGACTGGGACGAGATAGTGCCGCATTCAGCAGCGATCGCACTTCACTTGGTGTAAGGTATTCTCTAGACCTGTAATGCTTATTTGGTTTACGTTTTGGCGGCGTGGTCTTCATTTGTCTCTGGGCTACTGTCCCGTTTGTGCGGTGAAATATGGACACTTCCCATTCTCCCAAACCCTTGTACTTTCGTGAACATCCACCCCGAAAGTAACCTCAGTTAAGTATTACTTATCTTTAAAGTGCCAAAAAATCCCAAGTTCACCCCCATTGATAAGTTTGGCAAATATCTATCCTTTCTATACAAGGCTTGGGGCCACTCCAAGTAGTGCCAACTTGATTGCTGATTTTTAGCACTACCTTTGGTTAGAGTCAGAAATATGGATATGCAGATTTTGTCGTCATGCAAGGATAATTGGCTTATTCATCCTCTGAATTGCGTAGCAAGTTTAAGCGGTTTTTTGCAGCAGTAGTTAAAATCTTGCTTTGAGGTGTGGGTAATTCAATATCGCCTCAGCAGATATCGCAAGTATGGCAAAGATTATATGAACGCATTGCAACTTCTTGATGACCACTTAATAAAGATTGGTAGCAAGCTTTATCCTAAATCTAGAATTGATAGGATTTATGAAAAGCTTAATACTCCAAAGTCAGATATCTTTTATGAAGGGAATAGGGTTAAAAGTTATATAGATTCGGATGGAGAGGTAACAGTAGCTACTCGCTATCCAGATATTAGTGATAAATTTTCTGTTGGTAAACCTGGAGACAGTGGTTATAGTTCTAGTTTGCCTCCTCCTTATAAAGAGATGGGACAAATGTTTAAAGAATTTAAGAAATTCACAGCAGAAAACCCAGGCTTATATTATTCTCGCCCTGTATCTTATGAAGGTTTTAGGATATCCAGGAAAATGGGCTTTAAAGGAGATATCTCAGAAGGAAAACTTTTCCGGGACACAAGACGTTTTCAGAATATGCCAGCTATTAATGAACTGGTAGGGTATAAAGATATGGAGACGCAACGCATCCCTTTGCAAGAATTCCAAGTAATTGCTAACGCCAGAAACACTCCCGGCTATTCAACAGGTGGATATGAGCGTGTTAGTCCAACAAGAAAATATACTAGCGATGATTACGAAATAATTCGTAATGGCGGTTATTTTGATCCATACGGAAACCTTATTACTCGTGATGGAAATTATGCTAATCCTGGTGGATATTTTATCGGTTCTGATGGAGAAACTTATTTGCCAAGTAGACCATCTCAACCAGCCTATAACTTGTACAGTAGTTCCGAAGACGAATTACCCTTTTAGCTTTCACTAATTAATTTTCTAATCAAGTTTGACTAAAAACTGCCATAGGTGCGGTGAAATGTTCTGGTGGGTATTGCAGGGATGAATGTAAAACAGAACAGTGCAAAAAGTAAAAAGAGTTCATCACCTGGGCAGTTGAGTTTACCTTGGAATCCGTGCCAGGTATTGGAAAACCCCGAAGTACAAGAGATTGCTGAGAAGTTTATTCGTGCAAATTCTCTGTTAACCATGTTTTAGGAATTATTGTTGCACACAGCCCCTACTATTTGCTAGGATGCTTACAACTCCTTGGCAGGAGTTACAACACAGGTAACAGTTAAACAAAACAGGTAGCCAGACCGCCGGTCGCGTTGGTTAGGTTGCCCGCCCCGTACCAGACATCCTAGAGTCTACCTTTGAGCAACAATTAGTGTATCACATACAGAGTCAGCAGAGTCAGGTCAGTGTACTCACAACAGTGCGACTGAACTCTCCCTCCCTGAACTCTTAGTGTGATGTACTCACAACAGACATCCTAGAAACGACAAACACAAAGTAGCACAGAGTCGTTAGTCACTGAGAAAGTGGGGCTATCAAACTTTTGACTACTGCTCTTGAAGTGTTCGTCATTAACAACTGAACCAAAGGAAGGTGCCTTTGGGTTAGTCAATCGCTGTAAATTAGGAATTTCCAAGCAATCTTTTTGCTTGATTATTAAAAACCTATTTAGTGCGAAGGCTAACTTTGCCAAAAAATTTCCAATTAAGGATTTTTATGGCTGGAGTTGTAATGAACGAATGCTAAATTGAGCAGTAAACAGTTAAATAGTTGTTCAAACGCAATCGTGCATAATAGACTCCATTCAAAGGCAAGCTTCCTAACCAAATTAGTTAGGAGTTTGCAAAAATGTTCTGTACGATTGTCAATCAAAAGATAAAGTCAAATTCAAAATTCAAAAAGCCCCGGCACTATCAAAGTGGTGTCGAGGGCTTTCTTTGTAGGTATGGTTGGGAGGCTTCGCAATGCCGTGGGCCTCCTAGTTCCTATTACAAATAGGCACTTCTACACACTTCTAAATGAAAAGCTGCCTGAAAGACCAAGCAGCAACAAATAATGAATTCTATCCTATTCTACTCGCATGACATTCATCAAAGAAATTGCCATTCAAGTCGATGCGAATCTTCAAACGCTTTTTGACCTTCAGTTTAACCAGAACTCTGAGTTCAAAGCTGAGTATGAGCATTTTGAAAGATTACTCAATGTTGATGACCGTTATTTAAATGGTCTCAGCGTTGGAGATATCAGACATTACCGATTTAAGAATGGTAATGCCATCGTTTATTGCTTATTGGCTGAAACATTCAACAAAGGCATGAAAAATTATGTCATTGAGATTCAGCAGTATGTCACAAAAGACGTTCTTGAAGCTTTAATAAGCAAAGACGTTTTTGAAGCTCCAAAACAACTCCAAGAGGAACAAGGACTATTTAAAAAGTGTTGGCGTATTCTCCAAGGTGGGGTTGAGCGTGCTGCCAGTTTTGATTTCTACATACAGATTGCTATAGCAATTGGCATTGTATCAATTCTGTTTGTATCGAAGATTGTTTCAAGTGATGTGCCAAAGATAAATAATCCGTCTGTATCTGAACACCAAGCACCGAAGTTGCCAAAGGACAAATAAATTGAGTGATAGCTAAGTTTTAAGGAGCATTCAATGCTCCTTTTTTTTTCCTCATGCTGCCCAATCTCTATACAATAATTCTGTAGCAGCACCGTCGGGCTTTTCCACCCACCGTGCTGGGCTAAATTCCCGAAATCGGGAAAACGTAATGAGAAAAAAGCCCAGAAATTCCCCCTCTCTTAATCCTTTACGTCACGAACCCAAACCAATGCCCGTTTTTTAGTCTAAGTTAGATTTAGATACGTTGATCAATAAAAACTGAACGCCCTCGGACTACACCTTGTCCGTTTGGTTTTTATTGAAGTGCTTTCAGCCGCGCTAACAGTTCAGTTAATTAGCGTACAGCCACTATATTCTCGCCCTCTTGCGATAAACCAGTCTAAGAATTTGGGGAAAGTTTCAAAATTAACTACGTCTTCCACATTGAATTCATAAAGCACCCCAAAACGCGAAAAATATATCCCTAAACGCTTTAACTCAACAGTATCCTCTCCCTGCTTTTGATCGATGGCGGTCAAAGTATAGTAACCCATCAACTGAAAAAAATCTCTGAGTTCCAGCTTAAGTTCTTTAACAGTTTTAAAGTCAACCAGCAAATCATCAATAATTAAATCGCCGTCGGCTCCACGAACTAAAAGGGCTGCTTCCTCCCAACTAGGATTCAGAATTATTTTTCCCGAAGACTTAAAAAGTCCAGGCTTTATTAATGGGACTAAATTTCGCAAATCCTGAATATCTTGCTCATTAATTGTTGACCACGCATCATGAATATAGCCGGCCCGCATAAGTGCATCTAGCCTTCCTAGCAAAAGGGCTGATTGGAGCAATTTATTTGTGAATTGTCCATTGGTCAAGAATTCTTGGTAATTGTTACGGGCTTGGTCGATAACATTTTTTGCTTGGTTAAACAAATCGGTTTGACCCCTACGGTTGAAGTGATACAAGGCAGACTCAGCAATCCATCCTGATTCCTCAGCGTGAGGATTTTGATACTTGATATAGAACCGCAGCAAATAATCCAAGGCAGTTCCGACCAGACGAACATCACTACCATTCGGTGCAGCAGCCAATATTTCTTGTTTTAGATCCAGTTTTGGCTTAGGGAATTCTGCTTTAAATCTAGCCCGAACATCTGGTAGTCCAATAAAGTCACTAAGGCTCATAAATCAAATACTGTTTTTAATGAATCAATTAGAATCTTGAGAAAATCAAAACCAGCCTAATTAAATGTGTTGTCAAAAGATATGATCAATTATCATTGACTTTGACAACAAAATAAATTATGTTTTCGCCTTTAAAAATCATCAGGGCAGAGCAGAATTTGTAGGAATTCGGGGATATATTCATACTGGTCTAAAATAAGATCCGCGATTGTTAAATACCACTTGTGATAGAGTTGGGGGTCTTGATGGCTAAATCCCTGACTGAACCAACAATTGCAGGTACGAATATCAACATGACAGATTTCTGCAACTAACTCACGGTTTACATCCCATTTTGATGTGAATTCTTGGTGATTCATTAGAGGTTCAGCGGAAATGAATGCTCTTAATCTTGCTAATTGCTGGGGCGTTAAAGGTTTAGGATTACTCATGAATCCGCACCCAACAGTTCAGTCGTTGTTCTGAACATTCTTTTGATTATGGCTTTAATCATGGTTTTGGTAACAGATAAGTTTTAATGGCGTAAGCCATGCTTCATTACCGCAGAATCACTGTCCTGTGGGTAGGGGGATTTTATTAAACAGATGTGCTGTTTGGTTAGTCGTCAAAACTCAGTGGTTTATTGTTGAAGTGCTGGTAATTTGTCTAAGGATGAAATCAATCGCGCAAGGTCGTCAAGATTATTTGCTAGCTCATCTTGAAAAATGTGATTGCACTTTTATTCAATCCTGAAAATCTAATGGCTGTATTAGCTTCACTCAACAATACAAGCAAGCAAGTCCAGGAACAAAAGAGAGGAACTAGGAACTAGGAACGCCACAAGCCTTGTTCCTGGGTTGTTCCTGGACTATCCACCACCAACTGCAACCCTGTTCCTCGTTCCTCGTTATGCAGTGGTAATATAGCCATTTTCGTTATCTCCGTCGATTAATTTAAGTGTTATCAACTCACTAATTCCCGCTTTTACAGTAGAGGTAACTGGTGCTTCTTCTCCCCACTTCCGAGATTTTCTAATTGCATCAAACTTCACCGGAGGATTACCAGACTTGACAATTTCCAGGATTGTAGACGCAATTATAGATAGGTTGAGAGTGTTAATCCTCTCGGCTGAAGGAAGTGCTAGAAAACGCTCAAGTTGCTGCCTTGTATGGTCTTGCTGAATAGAAGTTTTCTGCTCTACATTTATGCTGTTCTGGGTAGTATCTACAACCTCTAAACACCGCTCTCTGTAAGTTTGATATTCGGCATAAATAGAATTAGGTACTACACCCAGCATCCAATTGTTATTGTTCGCCAAAACCAACGGTTCAGTTCCAGAGTCTAGCTCATCAAGTAAAATCTTGAGTTCTGATCGCTTTGCGGCATTACTAATTAAGTGGGCATTGCTTAGTGCAAGCTCAATAAATTCCCGCTTGTTATTTTTGGCTAAAAATATAATGTCCCCAACGCTCCGAGAATCCCTGCTACCACAGAATGGTAATGCATCTAGGTTTGGTGAGTGGGAACTTACCCAGAGACACAGATTATATTCACGTCCTACCAACCAAGCCTCATTTAGAGTTGCCTGTAAATGCCCTGCTAATGACACTAAACCCAACTCTTTCTTATCTGATATAGCGTAGCTACTGGGGTCAATCCAGACGTTCTTAAGGGCATTCTCAAACAACAAATTCATTGTCAAAAAGTCATCAAGGAACACACGACTTATTTTTCCTCCTTTCATTCCACAGTCGATAAACTTGATGATTGCCAATGCCGCAGCTACGGGGCTGTCTTTCACCGCGATCGCATGAGTAGCGAATCTCTTAAAAAAGGCGATATCACTCTGTTTGACCACCACAGCAAGAGATTGGAATTTATCACCATATTTGATTCTGAGTCTCCCCCATGCTGTACCTAGAAACGTTGTCTTTCCTGCACCTGGAGAGGCAATAATCACACATCCACCCAAGGTTTTATTATCAGCAGTTAATACCAGTGCATCAAGAATATTTAATGCCGTTTGGTGATGGTTCGGTGCTGAGGAGAGAGTGGGGTTTAATGCCGTAGGGATGGCACTTTCTGAGGTATTGCTTGCTTGAAGTAAAGTTGGTTGAGAGTGAATACTTGTTTGGTCAAAAGAGATTATTTTCTGGGACTGAGCAAGAAGCTCATTGCGAGATATCCCCATCCGTTCAGCCGAGTAATCACTAGCCACTGCTAAGGCATTCTTGCCATCATTTCTAACCAATTGTCCTTTATGATTGATATTCCCTTTTGACGCATCCCATAGGCTCTCAAGGAATAGTTCTAACCCAGACAAATGCCATAGAATAGCCCAGTTTTTAGGAGTGCTGGAGTTAAGAGCTAATCTATATCTTTTCAGTTTCTGCACAACTTCAGAAACTTTATGATTTCTCAGGTAGCTCCCACTAATTACTACTGCCGCACTGCTGGCCGCAGAAGTAGCTACGAGTAACCCTAAAATAGGATTTAATAAGGTAGCTCCGGTCAGCGCGAGGCATCCTGAGAACCCACTAAAGATTGATGCCCAATGCAGAAAGTTTGACTGATTTTCGCTATTGCACTCCAATTCTTCTAGCTCTCGTGTGAATTGCTGAATTATTTTAATTTTTGATTGCAGCGTATCAGAATCTTGCTGCTCGATGTGGGCAAAGAACAAGGCTTTTAATGGGTCACGCGAGAAGAATTTAGTTACTAACATGGGAATTGGTAATTTAATTTAATGAAATCCCACCTAGCGTATTTTGGATGGGATTATTCCTTTCATTAATTAGGTAAAACTTACATGGTCTTTTTCCGGCTCCTCGTCACCCATCTTGTCAGAAACCTGACCTAAGACAGAGATTGTGCTGCTGACTAAATGTAAACATTGCTCAGGTAGTAATAAACTAATTCCAGCCATCGCTACAACATAAAAATCCAATCCTGCGGCAAGGAATGCGTAGGAAAGAACTAATCCAGTTTCGACCGCATAGCTTATCAACCGAGTTGACTTTAAGACTCCGTGATCGACAGTCAGCCAGTTATCTAGCTTCTCTTCTGGATTATCAAATTTCTCGCGGCTCTCAACATCAATTCCTAGCACCAGGTATGCCTTTGCAATATCCCATCTAAGCTTCCAGAGTTCGGGGGATAACTGATAAATATTTATTCCTAATCCCAGTAAAATACCACAGGCACCTGTAGTAATATTCCATAGCCCAGATATGCCAAATAACTTGCCTAACCAGACTCCGATCGCAAACCATTGTGCTGTTGCCACGGCGCACACTGCCACAAACGCTATGATGGCTACGATACAAGGTGAAATCGGATTGGCTAACAGCTTTATCATCAGCGAGAATGCAAAGGTAATTAACCTCATTGAGTTCTCCGCTATCAACCAAATTAGCTTTAATATTTCCCTGAGAAACCCAAAAACTTTTGCTATTATTTTTTGAATGGAGACAGCGAAATTCTTCTTGGGTTCACCGCTTTTTTGTTGACGACTTTTCATTTAAATCTTTGTCCTGTTTGAGAATTGATAGTTGATTATTCAGTTCAGTTTTTGAGTAAATCTGAGAAACTATTAATCGCCCTTCGGCATAAGCCACTTGTAAGATTTGTCCAGTTTTCTCGCTCTTAATACAGGAAGTGGGTAGCTTTCCAGTTAGAGAACCTGGAGTATTTACTTCATCACCCAGCTTGAAAGGTTTAGAATTCTTGGATGTCCAACACGTATCGGATTTAAAATGCTGGGCTACTAGGTTTAACCCTTTCGCCCTTTCAGTTATCGCACTATCTGAATTAATTCTTTTTGAGATAACAGCAGTGGTTACTACGGTGAGAGATAACGCATTAATCCCAATTGCTGCCCATATTATTGGGTTGATGTGGAACTTCATCGCTGATATTTAAGTTGGTTAATCAAAGCTTCCGCCAGCCCTAGATGTTCCTCTAATGTGGTCGAATCTCGAATATCTGGGGTAATACTAGAAGCTAGAGCTATTGCTTGTGCTGTAGATTCAAGTCCGTGCGCTGCTGTCTCAGCTTGTAGGAGATTTTGGACTACACTTTGCAGAATTAGGATTTTCTCTGTCCTACCCAGTTTCTCAAACCTACTTCCATACATAGATTGAAGCTCGTCTAAATAGGAGCCATCCCCAGGCATTGTTGATGTAAAATAACCGATTGGTTTTGACATGAATCTCCTGTAAAATATTGCTTCCTTTACTCAGATTTAAGGCGTATTCAGACGAGCAAGGATTTCAGCTTTAATAGAGTTTAATGTTTCTTGCTCATCACACTTTGCGGCGAGAGATACATACCACAGTGGGGCGATTGCAGTGATTGGTCGCCGGTGCGATCGCTTCATCATCAGTTCTCACAAAAATCTTGAAAGCCAGTTGCGATAAACCCAGTGATAGCAACGAAAAATGCAACTCTTTGATTGACTATCATGCTGCTCCTTTGAAACTGCTGGCCATTGCGCTAAGTGCTAATTTATTCGGCTGTGTAGATTGGACTTGCACTGTTTCTACTTTGGGTGATGCTTGCACATTGCTGTGCTGGAAAATCAGCTTCTCTACACCTGCTGATAATGCTTGTGTAGCCACGTCTTGAGGTAAATCAAACATTTGACATAATTCCCGAACCGCTAAATAGGAGATGGTTATACGCCGGGATTCGTAGTTCATTTATTTACGCTCCAATTGAAATTTCAGTTAATAGCTTCAGACCGAGTGCATTGATAAACTGGGGGTTTTTCAAGATCACAAAGCCTAAATCGGTTAGGTTCTGATCCACTACTGGCAAGTCAACACCCCCACCCCAGGCGACAAGGTATTTAGCGCGGTCTAGATAATTGCCAGCAGTCACAAAGTTGGCGAATTTCTCAATCCTGTTTGACCACCACTGATCAAGGCATTGGCTGTACTCTGCCTCGAACTTTTTACCAGTCAAGTGGTTGCCTCCATAAGTGAAAGTCCCTTCTATAATGCCCTGGTTCACCAAGCTGGGCGAGTGCTTCACATCCTTGGATAGCAAGCTCACTCGGTCGTTTCGCTTGTCTAGTGCCTCTGCAATCATCGAATGCAGTTCACCGGCTCCACCTTCAATCAGGTGACGGTCTATAACTGCACCACTGCCATTAAAGACAGTTACCAACCAAGTGGATGAACCGATATCGAGTGCGATCGCTAATTCTGACGGGTCTAGTACTAGGGATGCTTCACCAAATAAGCAGTGTGCAATGCTTCCAAATCCTTCGGGATAAATGCCTGTAACCGCGATGTCAACTGTCTTGGTGACAATGGAACGAGTAACAGGGTGTAGATGCTCAAAAGTGTGAGTGCCTGACACTCTGCGTTTAATCTCTTGTCCCCAGCGTTCTGGGTTGTGATTGCTCAAACTAATAGAAAGCTTGACAAGAGAAGGAATATTCAAAACTGCTAAGTCTGCAAGAATGCTTTCTAGTGCCAGTTCTGCTTTTTTGGCTTTATCCTCGTGTAGCAGGGTGTGGTCAGTTTGTGCGATCGCTGCACTGCCCCAGAAAAATTCAACGTCTTTTAAATCAAGCCGCGACCCTTCTACATAACGCACCCATGCCCCATCTTTTGAGATGGTTTCGTGGTGGGTGGTATTTCGGTTGCGAAGAAGTGAGTATGCAGATGGCATCATGATAGAAAAATTATCATAGATTGCCTTCCCATACCCCGCACCTGCGTCTTTTCCGGCGATGTAGTCAGTTAGCCCAGATTTGGAAATTAAGTCAGCCTGAAGCAACCAATTTGTGGCATTGGCAGTTGTGGTAGTCATAGTTAATAATTCTTTGAAAATCTTGATTTCTCTGGACTGGACTTGCTTTTTAGGCAAATCACCATCAATCCAGATATCCAGGCATGGGTAAGCAAAGCGTCACTTTCTGGCTTCTATTGCCTTTGTTTAGTGGCGTTTTTTGGTTATAGTGCTATCATACCTCTATGCCGCTATAACGGCAATATACTAAAACCTACTTTCTTCTTTAACGGTATACCGCTATAGCGTCTGACTATAAATAATGTCAATCTATAGAGATAAAGAGCTAAAGAAGGAATAGACTATTGTCTATAAACGACGAAGTAAAAAATGTTAAATTATCGATTTATTTACCAGAGGAAACAAGGGCGCGGTTTAAATCAGCTTGTGCTTTACACAGAAAGAGTATGAACGAAATCCTTGTTGACTTTATCGATGATTTTTTAAAACAAAATGAACCCCCTGTCAAAACTAAAGACAAGGGAGCGAAGTGATTGATAAATAAGATGCGATCACCGAACAAACTAAGCTAGAGAAGGAGGCTAGAACATGACAGAATCCCATATTGAAGATATTTATAGTCGTCTCAACACCCTCACCCAGAAAGTAAACAGCCTTGAGTTGCTTACGGGGACAATAGGCACAAGCCAAGCAGCGATCGCCCAAATCTACAGCAGTTTAGACCCCTTGCTGTGCCTTTATTCCAGACTTTGAAATATATCTGCAAGGTAATTTTTTAATTAAAAAACCCCGTATTCTGGTACGTTTAGTTTCACAAGTGTAAAACCAATATAAAACCCGGTCATGCTGTCTCACCAGCCACCGGGAGTATCGCTAGAAAGGAGCGACACAATTGAAATTTAATATAACATCTACAAGTGTATCATTTGCCAACTCAAACGATACACCCTGCCTTTGTCTTTGGACTAGCGACTTAAGCGCGGTCGTATCCCTTGCTAATCGTTTCACTGTTATTGATTTATTTAACATTCCCAAAAATCTACAACAGGGGATGCATATTATTCTGGTGGATAAGGATACGTCAGAAACAGCCGTCAGGCAAGGAATTTATCAAATACTGGCATCTGGTAATAATCCAGAAATTTACGAGACTCAATTACCGATCACGAGTTTTGTAACAGACAAGGCTTTATCGTCAGGCGAATTAGCTGGTCAGATTGTAGAATTTTGTCAGCCTTGGGAATGCTGGTTAAAAAAGCGGTCGCAAGAGAAACTAAGTCTCCAAGATGCGGTGCAGATAGCCAAGGTCGTAATGAGATACGAGTCTGGCTCCCAGCTAAATACCCAGCTTGGTATGCTCAGGGTGCGGTGCGGTGAAAATTCCTATGACTGGAATAATATCGTCTGGCAATTAAAAAAGGAACAATTATTACCAGTAGAAAAATCTGATTCAGTAGAAAATGCTATTGGCAGCACTGACACTAGCTTATTGGCAGTGACACCACTGACAGTTGAAAACTATGAAGGTAAAGAGATTAAGACTATTGGCACTGCTGTCAGTGGTATTCTGTCCTCTAATTTAAGCGATATCCAAGAGAGTTTTAGATTAGACACACTTTGTACTGAATTAGGGATTAGTCCAAAACTATTTGAGAAAATCGTTGCTAGAGAACGGGTGAGGCTGGATGAAGTTTCGCCAGAAGATGAGATGCGATTAAAAGCGCTCATGGACTGGGATAAGACTGAAATTGATTGGGAGGCTATTTTACCCGCACCATTAGCCCGTGATTTAATCCACGATGGCGATATGTTAAATGTTGATCCAGTTGTAATCTGGCAACCGTTAATGGCTAGTGTCGCGTCGCTAGGAGGATCTAAAATTAATCTTTCTATGGGTTCTCGCAAAATCCCATCTGTGCTTTGGTCAGCCGTTGTTTTGGAATCAGGTGGCGGTAAATCTCGTGCAGATAGTCTAGTTGTCGGGCCATTGCGGAAAATGCAAGCTGAGGCAATGATTCGCTACGAGGAGGAGTACAAAAAATATCAGCAGGAACTTAAGGCATGGGAAAAGGAGCATGACGAAGAAGAGGAAATGCCAGTCCCACCGATCTTAAGAAAGCTGATGTTTGAAGTAGCGACTATCCAAGCTGTTTTGAAGCGCTCGGCTGAAAATAAAGGGCATGGGGCACTCTGGGCTAGAGATGAATTAGCAGGGCTATTTAATTCTTTGGGGCAATTCTCCAAGGGCGAGGATGAGAGTATGCAAATCTTACTCAAGCTCTGGGATGGTGCAGGGATTTCTGTTGACCGAGTATCCCTGGCGGATAGCTACTTCGCGGAGAGTACAGCAATTTCTGTTACTGGCGGAATCCAGCCGGGGGTTTTTCGTAAATTATTCAGTGATGCCGATGATAGTAATGGAACACAAGCTCGGATACTTTTTGCAGTTCCTAAAGCCAGAAGGCAGCGCTATGTAGAGGGG
>NZ_JACJSH010000084.1:0-23031 GCF_014698055.1 Nostoc sp. FACHB-133 | reverse complement strand
GGCTACCAGCACATATTTAGTAAATAAAGTTACTTCTTACTTAGATTTTATTTTTGCGATCGCTTGTTTTTTACTGGATCTGACAAAACCGCATTGCTCCCGGAAGACTGTTTCTTATCCCCGTGTGATTGGTGAACGTGACCCGAATAATCCCTTTCATTGGCGATGGGCATTCAATTGGAAAGAGAAGATAAACGGGGCATGGAAAGGCAAAAGTATAGGTTCAATTCCCCCTGGCGCTGTTCCAATGATTCGGACACTGCAACAAGAGAGGGCAACGCGAGAGAATATCATCACTTTTATCAAAAAAGCGAAATTCAAAAAGTCATTACTTATATCTTGCACCTCTACGTACAACCCCAGATGAACCAAAAAGATACGCGATAAAGCTACCTCATTTTTATAAGTTTTCAACGCTAAATCAAGCGTTTTATTTTTTTTACTGAGTAGTAAAAATACATCAATTTTTTTGGTGCAAGATGTGAGATTACCAAAATTAGATGTCTGCAAAAATTTTGATAACACAAAAATAAAACCAGTTCTTCCAGATGATGCACCGATCGCCGTAGTACTTTTCGCGGGTGGCGGTGGGATTGAAGCGGGGATGGTGCAAGCGGGGATTCGTCCGGTCATTGCGGTGGAATTCGACCCCACCAAACCAGACTTGAGCAGGGCAATCGCCAAAATCCATCACCGCAACTTTCATGAATATGGCTGCAAAGTCATTCAGCTAACAGTCCAAGAAATAGCACAGTTAGAATTCATAGGTTTTCCGCGATACCCTGACTATCTCCATGCCTCCCCAGTATGTGCCAACTTCTCCAAAGGAGAAGGGACTGTCAAATCTTTGTCTATTAAAGGGGCTGCAATCTTGCAAGGGTTTCCCAGTTGGTACGAATTCCCTAACGAAACTGCTACGGCGGGGTCAATCATCGGCTACTCTGTACCACCCAGTTTTGCCGCGCAGTTATTTACTCACATACAGAAACAATTATCAGGAGCATTTTTATGACAAACCGAGAGCAACCCACTTGAAATGTGTTGCTACAGGTAAGGAAGAGGACAACCAACAAGCAGGGGACAGAAAAGAAGAAGCACAGAGGTTGTGCGGTGAGAGCGAATTTCCGCCTTCCGCCTGCTTTAATGGCTTTCTTTCCTTAGCGACAGTTCACATCTGGGTTCGCAGAATTTTATTCGTGGGATAGATTCATAGCTGCCGCAAGCTCGAACTGCCCTCTGCCTTTCTCAATGAGTTACCTCTAAAAGATTAAAGGTAAGTAATTCGGATTAACGACCAACAGTTTTGAAATCATTTTAGTTAAAATGCCCTAATTAAAGTGCCTAGAGTTGGCGTACCTAAAACTGAAGAGGCTAAATTCCCTGGGATATTCCCATCAATTATCCAGCAGTCAATCCCTAAACTAGAAATAGTCAAAAACTCCTCAACTTTCTTAGCCATCCCGCCAGTAACATCTACTGATTTGCTCTTGCCCAAGAAAGGTTTAATCTGAGAATAGTTAGCTTGAGTAATATTGGAAACTACTTGCCCATCTCGATCATATACACCTGCATAATTCCCAACATTTATTAGTCTAACTTTAAACTTACCTTGAAGATAGAAGTATTTCGCTAGTTCTGCAAGCATTGCATCTGTCGAGAGGACAGTACCACCAATAGCTTGATCTAGAACGACATCACCAAAAATTAAAGGAATCAAACCTGCTTGTAGACTACTTTCTATTACACTAAAGTCACTTTTCAACAGTTTTTTATTATAAGTGATTATCATAGTAATAGGTGGCAAACTTACCACTGGCAAACCTGCTTGTAAAAAACTTTTAGCTAGTAGAAAATTTAAATCTAAAGCATCTTGGTGAACTAAGCAAAACCCTAGTTTTTCTTCATCACATGAAAAACCATTAATTGTATTATATTTATTCGCTGATTGGTGGGCGAAAGAACCAGCACCGTTACCAATAATCAGTTTCAGATTAGGATTTTCATGTTTGATTAGGCTCACTTGCTCAACCAGTTGTGTTATAACTTCTCTTCGAGCAGTATAAGGTTTATCCTTGTCAGTAATTAAGGAACCTCCTAGCTTCACTAATACTAATTCCATAATCAAATATTAAATGATGAAAGACAAAAACTTATAAGAAAGTAATCCTAGACAAAAAAAATCAAAATTGCTAATAATTTCAACACAATTTAACAAAACGCATGAAAGGAAACAGTAAATTTTGGTTACAAAATAGTGCAGAATTTATCGACCAGAATACGTCAGTCGTCAGAAAACAGGTATGAATTCTGTACAACACAACGACTGCGGTCAGTGCATCACTGAAGGATGAATAAGGGGGTTTAAGACCCCCACAAAACTAGAATTTTTGGTGGTCTAGTTGAAATGTAAGCGATCACTATTACTCCTACGCTTGTTAGCAGCAGTTTTCGAGTATTGCTATATACCATGTTCCTAAAGTTATTTTCCACTACTGCCGGGTTAGTGCGTGATTAAGCTTTTTTTCTCTAAACCTTTTTATCTTCATAGCAACCATCCCCACATATATTAGATCAAAAACAAAAATTGCAGTATACAAAAATATAAATAAAAGTGACCTACCTTGTGTTGGATGATTAATATAAAACCCAATGGAAGCCAGCAAAGTTCCTATCATTTTGAAGATAGCAATAAAGATTGATTGACCTCGGACAGTATTACGTTTGGTCAACATATCAATAAAGAGAATGGACATGAGAAGATTTTGCCCAAAAGCTGTATACGCACCGCTCCAATCTTGAAATTCATCTGTGATTAATAGGACACAGCAAAAGCTAGTAAATAAAGTTAATATAAATACTGGATAAAATAATTTATTTGGTATATCCTTCAACTCAGATTGCCCAAACTTGAAAAATCCATACAAGATAATTAAATCAAGCATCAACCACACAATATTGATTTGAAGTTGTGGTGGCTGATGAGGATGAATAAAAGAAAATATAAATTCCCATGAAAGATTGGCACACAACGCAACCAATGGCATTCCATACGTTTGATCTTTAAATCCGCGTTGAATCAACAAAATATAAGTCAGTATCCAAAATGCTCCGCTGCCAAGCATTAAATAAGTTCCCATAAATCATTACCTCCTTTATGCTTTTTAAAAATCAAAATTCTTACGGGCTGTAATGCAATTATTCCTCTTATACAAAGTAAATAATACACTGCATGTCTAATACAAAGTTACTGAGCATGAGTGTTAACTCTAGTTAACCGCCTGTGCAATGAAAAACTGCCCTGGGGCAAGGAGTCCAGAGCAGTGCCTGAAAAGGAAAATAAAATACGGAACTTTTAAGCGTTGTCCCTTGGTTTATATATAATTCGTTTGGTATGTAATATTCTTCTTCTTTTGTTTTGTGTTTTATGCAAAAGTAACCAAAAATCTTTAAACTGCCGTCACACAAGAGTTAAGTGCCAGCATCAACACCATCCCTTCGGTAAGCAAGTCAGATATCAAATGCCTATTTCGTTACATACATTAATTACATAGCGTAAGAAGCATACTGCTTAAACAGCGCGGCTCACTTTGCTGCGATAAGAGGAACCATGCCGAATTTCACGGAGGTTAATTGCCTCATTGGGATTGCTCTGAGTGCGGCTTTCTGAATGATACTGTGTAGTTGTTGATGAATTTTAGGGGATAATTAAAGGCTATAGCCCTGTGCGATGGGCTTACGCCTCGCCGTAGGCAATCGCAATCATGATGTGCCATTGAAGTAATCAACTTGCGCCGATACACTTACTACAGAAAACGCTGTCATGGTTTGGTGGCGATTGTCGAAATATCTTCACGCCCGACCAACGATAGCAGTGGGTTGTATTTGCCTGATGATGAGTAGTGTTTGATGAAAGCGTGTGAGGTTTTTAATGAACCGTTTACTAACACCGTCGGAACATTTAATGTGGTTGCTAGGTTGCGATAGAGCAATCAATGTGTCACTGTGTGCCAGAATTAGGGGAGCATTCAGTGTCGAGCGGCTTGTTGAAGCTTTAGGTTGGGTACAGCGCCGCCATCCTCTACTAAGTAAAAGAATTTTAATTGATCGACAACAGCAACCATGTTTGGTATCACAAGGAGTACCGCCAATTCCTATACAGGTAATTAAGCGTCTTGGTGAAGAACACTGGTCTCAAGAGATATCTGCACAACTGTTGCATCCTTTCTCATGGAGTGAGGAGCCATTGGCACGTGTAGTTTTGTTGCACTCCCCTGATGTTTCTGATTTGCTTTTGACCTACCACCATATTGGAGACGGGTTATCTGGAGCTTACCTGATGCGGGATATTTGGTGCGAAATAACGGAACCGGGAAGTTATCGAGAGCGATTGCCAGAAATCCCCTCAATCGATCGACTATTGCCTCCTGTTTATGGCGAAGGAGAAAAGAATACCGTTGATTTTGATTGGGGGGTTAAGGTAGATCAGACTATCCAATTAGATGAGGCTTACCATGAAAGGATTCACTTACTCCATTGGTATTTTTCTCCCCTAGAAACTAACAGACTAGTTGCTCGTTGTCGGCAAGAGCAAACTACTGTTCACGGAGCTTTGTGTGCTGCTTTTCTATTGTCGCTCTATCACGAAACAAGTTCATCAAAGGAAATTGTTCTCAAATGTCTCTCTCCCTTCAATCTTCGTAATTACCTTACGATTCCTGTAGGCGAAAACTTTGGAGAATATATTGCTCGTGTAGTAACCTCTCACTCATTAAATCAACAGACTCAATTTTGGGATTTAGCTCGTCAGGTGAAGCATCAAATTAATCTTGCAGTGATGGAGAAAAAAATATATCAAGGCAGCTCAAAAGCCAAATCGTTTCTCTCTACCAAACCCAATAAGATTACTACACGGCAGTACGCCAAGAATATTACTAGTTCAGATATCGCAATCACTAATTTAGGGCGCTTAGATATACCAGTTCATCAGGGAGGATTAGAATTAGAAAAACTTTATTTTACAGTTACAGGATTCAGGCATCAACCAATAATTGTTGCAATTGCAACAACTGCTGGAAAAATGTGTGTCACCTTTCGATATCAGGAGTCTTTAATACCTTCGGGGAGCGCACAGAAAATCAATACTGGAGCAATGGAGAAGCTACGTAGTGAACTGGCTCATGCCCCCCAGTTGTCATTTTAAAGAGGAAATCAAAGGGCGAGGAGAGCGGCGGTGAACTACGCTTTATTCTCCCAAAACGATATGGAGAGACGTAATGATTGTAAAGGCAATCACTACTGATAAGGTATGAGCGCTAGTTTGCGATAAAGATTTCGGCAGCCAGTGGAAAGCGGGTTCGACCAGTACTGCAATCGCTGGTTCTCCAAGCCAACCTAAGCCTAAAGAAGATATGGTAACACCAAGTTGGGTCGCTGCTAGATAAGCATCCAAGTTATTTACTGCCCGTTGTAAAGCTTTTGCACCGGGATGACCTTGGATGACCAACTGTTCGACACGACTACGGCGAAGCGCAACCAAGGCAAATTCAGCCGCCACAAAAAATCCGTTGGCTAGCACCAAGAAAATTACCTATAGCAATTTACCCGGAGTAAGCCAAGTCAATGGACTGTTCATAACTATCTATTTTAGCCTTTGCTGCTAATTACTACTGCGATTATTTTGTGTATCCGCTCAATAAATCGGGGTAGTAGAAAAAATAACAAAGTAGAGAGATGCACATAGGGTCGTAGAATATATGACATGGCGCAAAAGCAATCTCCAGAAAAACAAGTAGAGGCATTGTTGCAAACCATCGACCCCTCAAAGTTTGCAGACGAATCCTTGCGCCAGACATTAACTGTTCTGCTAAACGTCATAGAGCAGCAACAATCAGAGATAAAAGAATTACGTGAAGAAAACCAAAAACTACGGGACGAAAACAATCGTCTGAAAGGCGAACAGGGGAAACCAGAAATCAAGAGCAATCAGTCGAAAGGGTTCAAGAGCAATCATTCATTCGAAAAAGAACGACACACTCCAAAAAAACATACGAAAAGTAGCAAAAATCAGAGCATAAAAGTAGACAGGACATGCATTCTGGATTATCCGGCGAGTGAGCTACCGCCTGATGCACAGTTCAAAGGCTATGAAGAGGTAATCATTCAAGATATTTCACTGTTAACTGATAACGTATTATTCCGGAAAGAAAAATATTACTCGCCTAGTGTTGGAAAAACGTATTTAGCATCTTTGCCACCTGGTTACGATGGAGAATTTGGTCCGGGAATAAAAGCTCTAGTAATTAGCTTATATTACGGCGGTAATATGACCCAAGGTAAGTTGCTAGAGTTTTTAGAGAATATTGGGATCTCAATGTCGGCTGGCTATTTATCAAATCTACTCATCAAAAACTTAGGCGATTTTGAAGCTGAATATAATCAAGTTTATACATCTGGGTTAGAAAGTAGCTCGTGGCAGCATATAGACCAAACAAGTGCCCGTGTTAAAGGAGTAAATCAGACCACGAATGTAATTTGTAACCCCTGGTACACAGTCTACTCAACTACAGCTAAGAAAGACCGACTAAGCGTAATTGGGGTCTTGCAAAATAGACAAGAGCTTGAATATGTTCTAAATGGGCTGACTTACGAGTTGCTTACAAGTTTTAATGTCCCAACTAAATGGCACAATCAAATGAAATTGTTGCCGCAAGAAACAGTTTTGACTGAATTAGAGTTTAATTCATTGCTGGATACGTATTTAAGCAAGCTAGGTTCTCAATACCGGACTCGTGTTTTGGAAGCTGCTGCAATTTCGTTCTATCATCAGCAATCTCAAATACCAGTGGTAGAATTTCTGGTCTGCGATGATGCACCCCAATTCAAATTAATTACAGATAATTTGGCTTTATGTTGGGTACATGAAGCCAGACATTATAAAAAATTAAGTCCATTTGTTGGTTTTTGTCAACAAACATTAGACAAATTTTTAGGGGAATTTTGGGATTACTACCGAGAATTAGTCGCTTACAGAAATTCCCCTTCCCCAAAAACCAAACAGGAATTAAAGACTAAATTCTGTCAGCTATTCGGTACTGAAACTGGATATAAACAATTAGATGAGCGAAAAAAATTAACGGCAGCTAAAGAGTCTGAACTACTGCTGGTCTTAGAGTATCCAAACTTACCTTTACATAATAATCCGGCGGAATTAGCTGCTAGGACTATGGTGCAGCGACGAAAAATTAGTTACGCCACTCAAACGAGTGAGGGTACTAAGGCATGGGACATTTTTATGTCTCTTGTTGCCACTACTCGTAAATTGGGAATCAGCTTCTTTGAATATATACATGACCGGATTTCTCTCTCTGATAAAATCCCCGAATTGGACACTATTATTCGCTCAAAATTTTCTATTAATCCTCAACCTTTATAGTCAAGCGTTTGCATTCAAATAGAATCCCTGCGTTAGAACAATCTAGTTAACTCTCAAGAAATTGGATGTTAGCAAGTCTTTTTACTTTTATTCGCTACCCCGACTTATTGAGCCGATACTATTTTGTCAACACTAATTGCTACCTATTTGCCGACCATTGGTCGGCAAATATTCTTTGAATATGCGAGTAGACAACATCATACCTATTGTTAAATCCGTTTCTACGAATGGCTATTCGGCATCGCGCTCCGCTCCCGTCCCTAAAAAGCAATCCACGCCCATACAACTTTTTGGCAAAATGTCTCTGATTCGCTGAGAACTTCTTGTATCCTGGGATATCCGTTCTTTGTGGACAGCCGAATGATTTCTATAGATATGAAACGACTCATCAAAAAAAACCCTAACCCAGTTCGTAATCAAACAGAAGTAACCCCACCACCGATTGAACCCATTGAGATTCCTGAGAGCCAAAATATTCCTGGACCAGTGATTGAACCAAATCCATCTGTGTATATTGAAGTATCAAAATCAGACTACATTTCTGAACACTATCGCCCCCTACGCTCTGTGGGGAACTCCGGGTGGCAACCGTCTGATGTGTGGCGCGAATTGAGAGTTGATAATTTCTGTGAGTAAATTAAGCTCTGACTGAATAAAAATTAATATATATATCATACTAAACTATCTTCAAAAAAGCCATGAAATGCTTACTAGGCAACAAAAATAAACATTATTTACTAGTTATTTATGGGGTTTAGCACTGATTCGGGCTTTTGAGCTTTATTGTCGAGCCTAGTTTTGATATCTAACTAATAATTTGGCATAACAGATACTGAAGAACCAAAATTATTAAACCTTAATGCCCCTAGAAAATTTTCTAGAGGCATTAAGTTAAGGTTTTGTTAAGTTATAGAGTTAAATATAGTGCTTGAATCAAAGTCAATATCCAGAGTAGTTAATCAATTTCACCTTTGGGTAAAGAGCAAATAAATATTAGATGCAATTGTATGAAGATAAGGTTTACTAAATTTAATTTACAATACTTGCTGATTATACACCTCTTGCAAGGCTCACGTCGATTGCGCTTTGCTTAACAATATTTACAAAAAATACAAGCTCGTTTCAAATATTTTAAAGTTCATATAGATGATTTATCAGTGAAGTTTTAGATTATAAGTAAATACCCTGCGGAAGATGTGCTAAAAATGTTTTTACGGCAAGTATGCTGTGGTTAACATCTATATATTTGTTAAGTATTGCACTTGGCATTTAAAGTCTAGATAATTCGTTCAATTTGATAAATATTGCAAGTCATGAACAAAAAATGGGCTATCAAACGAATCACAATAAATCTCGCATCAGTTGAAAGCGAAAAACTTGAACGATATTGTGCAAGTACAGGTAGACCTGCAACTGATGTGATTCGGGAGTTGATTCGCTCTCTCACAATAACCGAGTTCTCAGCGTCTGAACAGACTACACCTACCCTAAAATATGATGTTCCCATTCTGAAATAGTGGCAATTGAATCACCTGGGTTTGTTTAGCGTTATCCAAATTAGATAAGGAAATGCCCAGCAACCTAATGCTGCGGTTTTCCAGATCAATCGACTCAAACAGCGCTTTGGCTATCTCAAAAATCGTAGATAGTTCACTGATGGGAGCAAGCATTGTCTTACTGCGGGTTATCTGATGATAGTCAGAAAACTTGACTTTCAGAGTTAATGTGCGTCCTCGCGTTTCATGTTGCTCTAACCGTTGCTCGACAATTTGGGCAATCTGTTCGAGTTCCTGCAACATCTGACCGACATCGCTTAAGTCCTGTGCAAACGAGTTTTCTGCACCAATGGACTTACGAACTCGATTTGCTTCAACTGGGCGGTCATCTTCTGCTCTGGCAATCTTATAGTAATAATGACCAGCTTTCCCAAAATGGTGTGTTAGGTCAGTCAGCGATGCCTTCGGCAACGTCTTCGACGAACGCTGCTTCAAATCTGCGCCAGTATGAATGCCGAGCGAGTGCATTTTCGCTGCCGTAACCTCTCCAATGCCGTGGAACTTCTCAATCGGCAGCTGCTCTACAAATGCGATTGCATCCTCCGGTAAAATCACCGTTAGTCCGTTGGGCTTGTTCTGCCCTGATGCCATTTTTGCGAGAAACTTGTTAATTGACACACCCGCAGTTGCCGTCAACTGGGTTTCCTGGAAAATTGCAGTTTTGATGTGTCTTGCGATAGTAGAAGCGTAGGGGATGTTTTGCCTATTCTCAGTCACATCCAAGTATGCTTCATCTAGTGCAACTCCTTCCACTAAGTCAGTATAGCGTTTGAATATGGCGTGGATTGCTGCGGAAATCTCTCGGTAGACATCGAATCTTGGTCTGACAAAGATAAGCCCAGGGCATTTTGCAAAAGCTGTTACTGACGGCATCGCAGAGTAAATACCGAATTTTCTGGCTTCATAACTGGCTGCTGCAACTACGCCTCGTTGATTGGGACTGCCACCGACTACTAACGGTTTGCCTCGGTAGCTAGGGTTGTCCCTCTGTTCCACCGATGCGTAGAAGGCATCCATATCAACGTGAACTATCTTCCTGGTTCTAGCGACAGATTCTTGTCCCAAGGGTAGCTTCACCACAAACAGTCTCGCTTTTCACACCATTTTCAAGCAAATTAAATCCTAAATTAGAAATCTTATAGTACACTAGCACTAGTTTGAGCCAAATGTTGCAGATATGCAAATTATTTAAAGCTTGCTTGAACTTTCTACTATCAGCCCCGATTGGTTTTTCTATTAATGAGTAAGCGTGACAATGTGGCTCAAATTTGGTGTAGCTCCAGATGGACAATTAGTCTGTGTTGAAGATGTTGGTAGTGGTAAGACTGAGCTTTTATGCCCTTACTGTTTGGTAACTCATTAGCACAAAAGAGATGACCACACAAGTAATTGACACAATATCCTTTGACATTCCCCAAACACTCACCCAGGTGGAAAGTGCTGCTATGAATATTGTTATATTTGTAGCGAATTTGCCGATATCATTATAGTGTTTATACTAGTTTAATTAACGCTAGGAAAGTGGGGAACGATGATAAAACTATCACATCTTCCGATTACTTTAGTGGGAATGCGCTTCGCTCTAGCTCCTTTACTAGTTCTCGATTCTTTAGACCATAGAACCAGTTTTTGGTTCATCATCGGTTATGTTATTGCCGTACTTTCAGACGTTTTTGATGGGATCATTGCCCGTCGCTTAAAGGTTAGTACAGCCCTACTTCGTCAAGCAGATAGCTGGGCTGATATTTGTTTGTATTTGTGTGTGGCGATCAGTATTTGGTTAGTATATCCCCAAGTAATCATCAATTTTCGAGTACCTTTATTATCCGCGATTACTATCCAACTAATATTATTCACAATTAGTTTAATCAAGTTTCAGAAATTCCCTAGTTTCCATACCTACACTGCTAAAGCATGGGGATTAGCTCTACTTACGGCGACAGTCGGGTTATTTGGTTTTGGTTACGCGAACATTCTTTGGTTTGCAATCGCGCTTTGTTGGCTCAATAGTTTAGAAGAAATTGCCATGACGTTGTTGTTACCAACTTGGCAATGTGATATTTTGAGTATCTTTCATGCAGTGGAGTTACGTAAAACATTGATGCGTTCACCAACCAGTCAGGACGGAGTGTAGCTCCGTGGGATTAAAACACTTACTCCGCAAAAATTTCCAGATATTACTACTGCTGGGTGCAATCTTACTCTTTTTCACAACTCCCTTACGTAATTTACTCAATCAAGAGATTCTCTCAGTCTGGTTGCAAAAATTAGGTATTTGGGCTGTTCCCTTATTTATCTCCACCTACGTATTGGTCACAGTTTTAGGTTTGCCGATAACAATTCATACATTAACTGGAGGCGTAGCTTTTGGTTTGGGATGGGGAAGCCTTTGGTCTACATTAGCCGCAACATTGGGAGCAGTAGGAGCATTTTGTCTGACTCGATACCTATTTCGAGATTGGGCAACAGCAAAATTCGCTCAAAATAAACTGCTGGAAAAATGGCATAAAGCACTCGAACGCAATCCCTTTTCTTTAGTTCTATCTCTACGCTTTGCTCCGATTGCTCCGTTTAATATTATTAACTTTTTATTGGCACTAACCACAATCAACCTGAAGATTTATACCCTTGCAACCTTCATTGGAGTAATTCCAGGCACGATTGCTTATACCTGGTTGGGTGCTTCTGGAAAAACCGCTTTACAAGGAAGCGATGCCTCCTCGTTTATACTCGCGTCGGTTTTTTTGGTATTTTTATCGGTGTCACCATTGTTATTTAAACCCTGGTGGAAGTAGTAGCGCTACGTTTGAGTTGAGCTATCAAAAATAATCTAATCTTGCGGTGATATGTGCGTTTTAGCCCCAAAACCTCTTATTTTCTCAATAAGCGCATAAAATTATGAGAAAATTGACCTCGTAATTCATGCCAAATTTTGAATTGATCAAAGTCAATTTTATGAAAAAGAACTATGTTCTCCTGACTTTAGCCTTATTGATTTGCACTGCTGCGCCTCAAAAAGCTCTAGCAGATGAGGTTTGGAAAACGGAAGAATATAAAGTGGTTTATCAAGAAGATCGTAATAAAACTGCTGTGTGGCGGTATGGTAGCGATGGAGTAATCTTCATTGATGGTTTAGCAGGAGTGTTTAATGACCGAGGTTCATACAATGGCTACTGGGTACAAAAGTCTTCATCGGTACGTTGCGATACCTACAGAGAAGGAGCAGATGGTAAACCTACTTATCATTGGGGCAGATTTAAAGTCACTTTCATTGATTCAAAATTCCCGTCCCGTTGGAAAGCTGATATTAGCCTTTGCGATCGCGATCCTGTAATGACTTTAAACGGTACACCTGTTACACAATGAATATCGACCGATTGCAAGAACTTAAGCAGAAATTGGCAAATGACGCAGACTTGTACGATATCTGGCTATTTTACATGGATCATTTTGCAGATTGGCCAGAATTCACTGACCTGGGTGAGCCTGCCGATAATGAATATCTAGATGCTGTCCTCCAAAAAACTTGTCAGCAGATGTTTGATAGGTCAATAAAGATTAGTGATTTTTTGGTGATCTACATAGCTCCATATCATTTATTTCATGGAGCTTTCTTTCTTGAAGGACGTATTGGGGGTGTGATTTATTTCGAGGATATCAAAATTGGGTTAATTGCAGTGTCGGCAGATTATCCCCCTACCGATGCGGTTAAGTATTCACGTTTTACTGAGATGATTCAACTGTCGGCTCCTAATGGCAATGATTACAATTGAGAGAATCACAACTTATAGATGTCATCTTATGCTTTTTGCCCTGATCACCGTTCATCCCGCAACCACTCTAACCCAGTTCTCAGTGCTGCCTCCGCCGTGTAAAAAATCTTTTGTTCTCCGAATATGCCACCTGTCCGGCTGATAATCCGAAACTGCCAGCAATGCCCTGGCGTGTAAAAAACCATTAGGACACTGCCGTTGACACAGAGTATCGTATCAACTTTGACTTGGGACATTGACTGCTGTTGTGGGTGTGATGATGTATTTTAATTGTCTGCAATTTCTCACCCAATCAAACCTAGATGGCGATGGAAAACTTCAACAGCATTCGCTACACCATCTTCACCCCTGATTTTCTCACCTAACTCCTGGGCTTTACACCGCATGACCTCATCACCCAGTACTACTTCAATTGCTGCTGCTAAAGTTTTATCTGACACTTTCTTGTACGGTATCGGCGCAGGGCTAACTCCCAACCGGGTTAGCTTTTCTCCCCAAACTGGCTGATCTGCAAAAAAGGGTACAGTAATTGATGGTGTCCCCGCACGTAACACTGCCGCCGTTGTACTAGCTCCTCCGTGATGCACTACTGCTGGCACTTGAGGAAATAACCAATCATGCGGAACTTCCTTGATCACAAACACTCGTAGCGAATCTTTTATATTCACTGTTCTTCCAACGTTCCCCCAGCCTGACAATATAATCCCGCCTTGACGGGTTTTCTTTAAGGCTTCCACGATGTAGTGTGTGAGATATTCTGGATTGGGCATCGTCATGCTCCCAAATCCAAAACACAAGGGTAATTGCTTTCGCCCAAGAAAATCCTCTAGTTCGATAGGTGGCTCATATTCGGAGGCTTGGTCAATAAACCAAAACCCAGTTACATACACCCATGCAGGCCAGTCACGGGGTCTTGGGATTACGTGCGAACTAAATCCATACAATACAGGGATTCGTGATACATTCGCCGGAGTCTTCCGTCTGAAGCGTCTGCCCAAATATGGTAAAGGCGGCAATTTCAAAGTTTCTGTTCTGAAGTTATTGAGCAGTTGACGATATCTTTGCCAGTGCAAGAACTCTACCAGCAAGTAGGTGGCATAGTTGATTAATTTCTTTAGCGGGTTTTTAGTTATTTGAGCAAATCTCAAAAACCCAAACATCCCTGTGGGAGTCAACGGCAGAACTGATGCAAAAAAGCAGGGTACGCCTAATTTCTCTGCAATGTGATATCCAAAGGTAGATAACGGCGTGTAAATAATCACCTCACTTCCAACACACGCACTCCAAGCTGATTCCAACTGTTGAAGTAAAAGCTTATCTCCTTCTTCTTTTTTCAACTTTTCTCCCGCAATCAATCGCTGCCCTTGCTTGGATTGCAAAAACTCTTCCATATTGCCAGCGATCGGTGCAAACTTTAAATCGAACTTCCTCACAAATGGTTCAAAGTTCTCATGCGTTGCAATCGTTACTTCATGCCCCGCACGTTTCAAGCCAATAGCCAAAGCACAGTATGGTTGCAAGTCTCCTCTTGAACCTACTGTTAGGATCGTAATCTTCAGTTTCCGGCTTGGTGCTATAGGTAGACTTTGGCTCAAATGCTTTTTCCTGCTGAAAACGTAATGATTCAAAAATTGTACTAATTTCCTGCGCCTAATTGATTTTGTCTTCCTTGAGGAGAAATTATACAGGTTCTAATAAAACATTCAAAAGTGGTAGATGAAATTGAACTTATTTACCTAGCAAGATACAAGAAGTATTCGATGTCTTATGTTCTAGTTAAAACAAGGGAACTAATAAGGGATTTTGCGGAGGTCGAGGAAGCAAATCTAAAAGCGGCTTTAGCTCCCGGTTCAAACTGAGGAGGAAGTTCAGGTAAAATCGCCTCACTTTTTTTGCGATTGCGTAACCGCCTGCTGGAAGCGATGCCTGCGGCGAGCTACGCCTACGCTACATACTTGCAAACGAGCGCCCAGCCTAGACATTCAAAAGATTATATATTCTGAAAGTATGCTGAGACTGGTTGCCTATATTTTTTTAGGTCATGCGCCGATCGCCAAAATTGTCTTTCCATAATTCAATACAGACACTCAATGAACCTCTTGCAAAAGTAACTTTTGCAAGAGGTGGGAAAAGGGTTCATGTTAAAGGGTAAAGGTTTTTTCTTATTCCTTTTCCCTTTCCCCTCGCCCCTTATCCCCAGAGGGGGCCCCACCTTCCCCTTTCCCCACTTCTGAAAGAAGTCTAATCTATAAGTGTCTTTGTCGCTCAAATTAATCTCTCTACAACAAAGGAATCATCCCATGACTACAAGCATACTCTCATTGAAGATAACCAAAATTCGTTGGGCGGACATCATTGAATATCCCCAGCATGGAGCTAAAAGTAAGGTTCTGCTAGAAGATGGAAACTGCCGCTATACGCTGATGTCTCTGGCGGCAGAATCGACCATTGCAGAGCATACCAATCCTCGCAATGCGACTGTGAATGTAATTGAAGGACAAGGCGTGCTGACGCTGGAAGATCAAGAGATTGTTCTAGAATCTGGAGTCTTTGCTTTTATACCCGCCAACGCACGCCACGCACTTAAAGCAGCAACTAACCTCGCCTTTTTATTAACGCTTTCTGAACAGGTTGCCAACTCCAAACATTGACCTGATAAGTTTCTCAACGCTGTTCCTAATGAGCGAGAACTCTCAACCATCTATTATCTGCTCATTAGGAGTCAAAAACGCAAAACAGTCTTGAGTTACAGTCATGATGAAGAAGCGATGCCTGCGGCGAGCTACGCCTACGCTTAATACTTGCATCTGTGCAACAGATTATGCTGGGGCATCTACCCGAAAACAGATTTGTACACAATTAATAAATTCTTACAATTTGGGACTCGTATTTCCCATCGATTTGGTGTACCTTGTTAATTCTGTGCAATTATTAATACCCATCTTCTCGCAACTTTACTCAGACAAATTTTAAGCCAATGCCTTCGAGGGAATATTCAATGAAAACTTCTAATGATACAGATACTAAGAAGATCATCAAAAAATCCGACAAGCTTACCCTGAGACAGATGAAGCTAATCGAGGAGGCTGAAGACCAACAACTTCTAGCTAATACTGTCAATTCTCCAGTCCCTGTGGTTGAGGTTGAGGAGAAACCAGTAGCGATTTCAGAGCCTAGAGTTCCTGACTATATTCCATTGCTTGACAATCCTCCAGTACAATCTGTGGGTAATTCCGGCTGGCAAGTGTCTGATGTCTGGCGGGATATTCGGGTTGATGATTTTTGTAATTAAAGCAGGCAATTTGTATTCCCAGACGGTTCTGCATCAAGGCGGTTGCAATTATCCACGCAGTATTGCTGCCTGAGCAACTTTTATGAAAAAGAGGGGAAGGAGGGAATGGCACGCTTGTTAATCGCAAAGCCCTGATGTAACAAGATTTTGAGTGTGGGGAGTGTGGGGGGTAAGACTTCTTCCCCGTCCTCCCACACCTCCCACACCCTGCCAGCAAGGAGGTTTCAGCTTTTCAAGCGTGCCATTCGGCTCAGATGGTTTGTTCGCAGTTGATCATCCACGGTGTCCCAAACTGATCGGTCAACATGCCAAAGCGCGATGACCAGAACGTTTGCGCGATCGCCATCTTCACCTTGCCGTTTTCTGCTAGAGCGTGAAAAAGCCGTTCTGCCTCAGTGATTTCAGGAACGCTAATTTGTACGTAGAAACCTTGCGGGGTTTCAAAGTATTCTGGTGGGCAGTCAGATCCCATCAAGAGGCGATCATCTAGTTCAAGGCAAGCGTGCATGATTTTGTCTTGCCATTCCGGTGAGACATTTTCGGCGGAAGGTGCTTCTTTGTGTGTCATCATCATAGTCATCTTGCCACCCAGACATTGTTCATAGAACTTGAACGCTGCCTCACAGTTGCCATTGAACATCAGGTAAGAATTGAGTTTCATTGATTTCTCCTTTTGTAATCGATTCTGCGTTTTGATGAGCGGATCGTTCGCACATGAACATCATTAGACTTCTTGCATAAGTCGGGAAAAGGGGAAGGTGGGGCCCCCTCTGGGAATAAGGGGCGGGGGGAAGGGGAAAAAGTTCTGTATTGTCCCCTTCCCCTTTAACCTTTACCCTTTTCCCCCTCTTGCAAAAAGCACTTTTGCAAGAGGTCTATTTGCGCGGTTGTTGATGACGTTACTCTTGCTGCTGCGTTTCAAGTTGAGCGCGAATGCGGTCTGACTGCTCCCTTAAGGCGGGTGTCAGGACTTCACCAAAATCCTCTGCCTCGAATACGGGACGAATCTCAATCTCGGAGTCTCCTGGCATAGGGTTAGGGCAGCGCTTTACCCAAGCAACTGCCTCGGACATTGAGTTCACCTGCCACAGCCAGTACCCTGCCACTAGCTCCTGCGCTGGAGTGAAAGGTCCCTGGGTGACGGTGCGATCGGTTCGGGAAAAGTGAACTCGCACCCCTTTTGAGCTAGGATGAAACCCCTCAGCGGCGAGCAAGATACCTGCCCTAGCTAATTCTTCGTTGTACTGCCCCATTTCAGTTAAAAGCTGTTCGCTCGGTATGACCCCAGTTTCAGAGTCTTGGGTTGCTTTGACAAAGACCATGACTTTCATTGTGAAATCTCCTGTTGAATGGTTTTGAGTTAGATTGCGAGGGGTTGGGTGTCAATACTGCACGCTTTTTTCAACTCGGCATTGGGTTTGGGGAAAAGGTTAAAGGGTAAAGGTTAAAGGGTAAAGGTTAAAGGTTTTTTCTTTCCCCTTCCGCCCGCCCCTTATCCCCAGAGGGGGCCCCACCTTCCCCTTTTCCCTTTTCCCCAAAACCCGACAAGTATTGGGTTGGGTGTGCTGATTAGCGCAAAGCGCAACTCCGAAGGAACCGCTAATCAGCAGCGACACGCTTGAGTTCATCAATCTCGATCTTCTTCATTTGCAGCATGGTAGTGGTTACTTTTTGAGAGGTTGCCGCGTCGGGGTGGTTGAGTAACTCAATCAGAATGCGAGGAATAATTTGCCAGGAGACACCGTATTTGTCTTTGAGCCAGCCGCATTGCTGTGCGGTTTCATCCCCACCGGCAGACAATTTTTGCCAGTAATCGTCCACGTCCGCCTGGGTATCGCAAAAGATTTGGAAGGAAATCGCCTCGTTAAATTTGAAGGTCGGACCACCGTTGAGTGCTGTGAACGGCTGACCATCAAGTTCAAAGCTGACAGTCATGACGGCTCCGGCTGGAAATCCCTGAATTTCCTGTCCAGCGTCTCCATATCGACTGACGTGGACAATTTTGGAATTGCGAAAAATCGACGTATAAAACTGAGCGGCGGCTTCGGCTTGATCATCAAACCATAAACAGGGAGTGATTTTGGAATTGTTTTGCATGAGGGTTCTCCTTGAGTTCAAGTGGTTAAGGACGGTCAGGGCTTGGTAGTCCCGCAACTTCGATGACAGGACGGATTTCGACGGTGCCGACTTTTGCACCTGGGATGCGGGTGGCGATCGCAATGGCTTCATCCAAATCCTGAGCATTAACGAGGAAGAATCCACCCAATTGTTCGCGGGTTTCGGCAAATGGTCCATCGGTCACGAGTGATTTGCCATCACGGACTTGGACACAGGTTGCAGTTGCAACAGGATGGAGTGGAGCCGTCGCCAGAAATTGTCCTTGAGTATGCAAGTCCTGGGCGAGTTGGGCAGATTCCCCATAGCAATACTCCCGCTCGGTGTCGCTCATGGCGTTTTCGTCCATATAAATCAGCAGCAAATATTTCATTTGGTTGCCTCCTTTGTGATTAAGTCGAACGGGAATTGTCCAAATCGACACCTGAGTGCAAAAATTTTGTCTAGTACAATTGAACTTTATCTCCCTTTATTAGTCAGTCGAACGGCAAATGCTCAAATCGACACCTTGCCCAAAATTCTTTATGTCTTTTTGTCAAAGGTATGGCTTCAATCCCAAAAACAGATGTGGCTCAAGCAATTGCTGCCCTTTATCGAACTGAATGGGGGCGCATTGTCGCTATTCTGATTCGGCTGGTCGGAGATTTTGATGTAGCTGAAGAAGCTGCACAGGCAGCATTTACAGCAGCAGTGAATCAGTGGGAAAGCGACGGTATTCCCGATCGTCCCCGTGCCTGGATTATCCGAACTGCCCGCTACAAGGCGATTGATCGCCTCCGACGACGCACGAAACTGACCGAAAAACTGGAGTGGTATGCGGCATCTGGCTTAATTCCATCCACTGAAGAACCAACCTATGACAGTGATGAAATTGGAGACGATCGCCTGCGATTAATCTTTACCTGCTGTCACCCGGCACTGGCAACGGAAACTCAAGTAGCGTTGACCCTCCGAATGTTGGGTGAACTGGAAACCGACGAAATTGCCCGCGCCTTTCTTATACCGACTGCAACAATGGCACAGCGGTTAGTTCGTGCTAAACGTAAAATTCGAGACGCAGGCATTCCTTACAAAGTACCTGAGACAACTGATCTCGCTCCCCGGATAGAGGCAGTCCTGACAGTCATCTATCTCATCTTCAACGAAGGCTATGCCGCAACCAAAGGAGATGCGATCGTACGGGCTGACCTCTGCATCGAAGCGATTCGCTTGGGGCAACTGGTGCGGCAATTGCTGGCACCCCAACCCCCATCTGAAGTCACAGCACTTGTGGCGCTGATGTTATTGCACGATTCGCGGCGCAATGCGCGTCTAGATGAGGCAGGCGATTTGATTTTGCTAGAAGATCAGGATCGCAGTCGTTGGAATCATCTACAGATTGCTGAGGCGTTACCTCTGGTAGAGGAAGCGTTGCTCTTTGGAACCGGAGTGTATGCCCTGCAAGCGGCGATCGCAGCCCTCCATTGTCAGGCAACCCGCGCCAAAGAAACAGACTGGGCGCAGATCGTGCGGCTCTATGAGGTGTTGGAACGCTTGCAGCCCTCACCCATTGTGGCCTTGAACCGAGCAGTGGCGATCGCAATGGCAGACAGTCCTCAAGCCGCATTTGGACTGATTGATAGCCTTGCTCCAGAACTGGACAGCTATCATCTGTTTCATGCCACCCATGCAGATTTATTCCGGCGTGTTGGAGCATTAGAGGAAGCAACCCAGAGCTATACACGGGCACTAGAATTAGTGACAAATGACAGTGAGCGTCGTTTTCTGGAACGTCGGTTGCGCGAAGTTCAACCTAACATTCAGTCCGGCTAAGGGTTTACAACATTTTAAAGCGCCAGGCATCCATGATGCCGTTGAAAAGAAATGAAAAATCTTCTAACAAGGTGAACTTGTAACTTAACAAAAGGCAAAAGAAGACAAGTTAGCTTAGTACTTTAGTACTGTTATAATCCAATCGTTTCATCAAGTTGTGTTAGGGTGCAGCAAATCACCGATCGGCTCTCTGGCACATCCACATCCACCTCAACTGATAGAGGATTCCGACATGGATAACAATCCCAGCATTCTCTCGCATGTTTCGATTGGTACTAATGATTTTGAACGAGCGATCGCCTTCTATGATGCTGTGTTGCCAACATTGGGCTGTAAGCGATTTATGGAGCATCCGCGGGCGATCGCCTATGGCAAACAGTATCCCGAATTTTGGGTGGGAACTTCCTTCGACGGGCAAGCTGCAACGGTTGGCAATGGAACTCACATTGGTTTTATTGCTCCTACAAAAGAAGCAGTCCACGCCTTCTATGAGGCAGCATTAGCGGCAGGAGGCAAAGACGATGGTGCCCCAGGTGGCAGACCCGACTATAGTGAGCCGTATTACGGCTGCTTTGTGCGCGATCCAGATGGACACAAAATAGAAGCCGCCTTCTGGGATGAGCAGCTTGAGCAGCAACTCAACCAGAACAATGGTTGACCAGAGAGTCACAAACCCTGCTCTTAAGAGACAGGGCTTGTAAGAGAAAGACTAACCATCCTTTCGATACAAGACTAAAAAAGTGTCTAGCTTACAGGCGTTAAAGCCTAAACTGAATTGCCTGGGCGTGGTAGCCCACCAAACGTTAAAAATGATTCCCAAGTTTTTAACCTCTTAGGCAGTCAGTAGCGTTAGCGAAGCGGTAGCGACGAAGGAGCGTCTGGGATATACACACCTAGTAATAGAATTTATCGTAAATGTTTGTACCAGTAGTTGACCAAAATAACCGCCCTCTGATGCCAACGACACCTAGTAGAGCTAAGCGTTGGATGAAATCAGGGGCGTTGCATAATTGAAGTATGAATTAGAGCGATCGCTATGCAATGTCCAAGGTGTGAATCAACTCATATTCGCAAGAATGGCAAAAAAGCAAGTAAACAAAACTACATCTGCGCTCAGTGTGGTCGTCAGTTTATAGATTCTTACGATTTGCAAGGTTATTCTGAAGAAATAAAACGTGAGTGTTTAGAAATGTATGTGAATGGTCTAGGTTTTCGAGCCATAGAGCGACTAAAAAATGTACATCATACAACTGTAATCACTTGGGTAAAGAAAACGGGTGAGATGTTACCCAATTCACCAGAAAATGGTGAAATTCCTGAAATTACACAAGTAGATGAGCTAGAAACTTTTGTTGGTAAAAAAAACAAAATTTGGCTGTGGACAGCAGTAAATAAACATCATCCAGGAATTTTAGCCTGGGTTTTGGGAGACAGAAGCTCTGAAACATTTAAATTGTTGTGGTTAATTATTAGATGTTGGAATTCATATTTTTATGTAACAGATGGTTATCCAGTTTATCCTTGTTTTATTAGCAATGAAGACCATATTGTTAGCAAAACATATATGACAAGAGTAGAAGGTGAAAATAGCCGTTTAAGGCATTATCTTGCTCGTCTGCATCGTAAAACTTTCTGCTACTCTAAATCAGAAGAAATGCTGAGGTATTCAATTCGATTAGTAATATATTATCTCAAGTATGGTTCCGTGGCGCTGCCGACGCACAGCGCCGACAAGCTTGAGGTGATCGCCTGATTCATACCTCTATTCAGCAACGCCAAATCAGGTAAGGCTACACCATTCTTTAAAAAGGTGTCAAAATAAGTCATGTCTGCGGTACAAAAAAGCATATCGACCAGAGCAAGAAGGTTCCCTAGCTCTACCACAAAACGAATTTGGTTTGGATGTGTGTGGGTTCGCAGATAAGATGAAATTTGAACAACGGAGTTATAGGGATTCCAGGCGACGGAATTCGCGCATAAAGTGAAATCGATTGTAGGGCAAGGGTTTGAGGAAGCTAGCGAATTTGCACATAAAGTGAAATTTTGCATCTACTCACAGAAATTCACTATATTTTGTTCAATATTGATTACAATTTATACCTAAAATCCCGAATTTTCCATAGTCAAGCTGCTTGGCTACCTATGACACGAGGCGATCGCCTGGGCGTGGGGCGTAAGCCTATCGCACTTCAAAAGTACGCTTTTAAAAGCATTCGGGCTGTCGTTAAATCAAAGTCGGAAAATTTCAATTTATATGCGAATTGAATATTTGGCTCAAACCCAGACTCCACAATGAATTTCACTTTATGCGCGAATATCGGTACCTGGAACCCTTATAAATTCATTTTCAGAATTTCATCTTATCTGCGAACCCACACTTATCTGCGAACCCACAACCGACAAACGTACCGCCCCGGCAAACTGTGACTTACACCATAAAGTGACCGTTTTTTCCACCATAAACTGTCCGCAACAGAGGCTGAAATACTTGATTTGTCGTAGTGCGATCGCTCTGCGAATATAGGTTTTGAAACCATAACGTGACCGAAAGTTCAAAAATAAAGCATAAATTGACCAAAAATGTCTATATTTTTGCAGCTTGAAAAACTTGAAACTACTAAATTTACGTATCAAAGCCCAAAAAGAGCAGGTTTTAAAGCTCCATTTTCAACCATAAGCTGTCCGTAACGGACAACTTATGGTGTAAGTCACACAAACTTATGGTTACAGTCACATGTCTGGGGAAAAGTAGTTTTAATCGTAGTTTATGTCGGATAAAAGATAAGGGTATTTTATTTTGTATTCAAGCGCGATCGCTGTTGTTGTCACTGTAAGCATAAGATGAGCAACTTGCTCGCTTTATGCTTACAAAAAGGAAAGGGAACCACTGTCCAGTAGCTCTGGTCTGGGTTCAACTAACTAAACTCGGTATAATCGAGAAAATTTCCAAACCCTCAACAGGGTTAATTCCAAGCTTGTAACACCACCTCAAAAACTTAGTGAGAGTAGGTTTTCGCCGATATTTGGCTATTGGGGTATTTTTATAAGAAG
>NZ_JACJSH010000083.1:0-23763 GCF_014698055.1 Nostoc sp. FACHB-133 | reverse complement strand
CAGAGAAGGGAAAATATAGTACACAGCGTATAAGATTTAACTCCAATTCTTCTGCTTAATTTTTTGTTACATACTTATAAATTTTTCCCACGGCTTACTTACCTTTGTAATCGAGCATATTTGGCATAGTAGGGTATCCGCCGAGAGGTCTATGTGCAAAATCGGACACGTCGTAAAGTTTGGTAAAGTTTATTATCAAAAACCTTAATTTACCGTTGTTTCAGCCTCGACCTCAACTTGACCATTCAAATGAAAACATTCCCTAAAAGGATTATTTATGGGCAAGTGTTAAAGACAAAAAGGGGTGGAAGCTCCCTCTGAAAAATCACCACTCAACGCCGGCGATCGCTACCCTTGACATATCTACCTTGCCTTTATCTGTAACCGTTTATCATAAATCTAGCTATTTGACAAGATATTTGTTATACTTATTTACATGAACAATGATTTCAACTTCAAATCTCCTGAGCTATTTGGTTCTGTTGTTTTCAGACCTGATTTTAATAGCTTTAAGACTATCAATGCTTCCCAAGCTTGGTCTTTATTCTTTACAGGTGGTAGAGAAGACAAAAAACTAGATTCTAACCCTCGAATAGGTCTTTTGTTTACTAGTATTTTGCTAGGTCTTAGTGTTTCTGGGTTCGCCAGCGCACTGATTACCCGGACAATATTTCCTGTTTAAGTGCTTGACTCGTAGCTAATACGAAGTATAACTCAGAACCACCAAGAAGTTGGTGGTTCAAATTTTTAGTATGTCTTCACTAATATCTGAGTAACGCCATAGTTTCGGCTAACCTACAAATCTTTTAAAGTCTGACTAGCCTTGAGGATATCAGGACAAATATTTATCTAAAATTTGGCAATTTAATCTAGGAGAATTTATGTTAGACTTTAACACCTTGACGGTATTCTCAAGCACTTACTGCATTGGTATTTGCGCCTTTCTAATCCCAGTCAACCTAATTGCTACCTCGTTAACAATAGGTTTGACATTATTGTGTCGTCCAGCTATTGAGATTTGGCGAAGTGCCGCAATTGCCAGTACCTTTGCCTTATTAGTCATACTGCACGTATTTGCTTGGTTCATGATTGGAGTTGTCATGGCTCCCACATACATTTTATTGGGACTAGGAAGCATCTGTCTGGGAGCAAATTTAGGAGCAATTCTCCTATACAAACGCTTTGCAAATGCGTATGTAGCGATGAAAGTTGAATTTTCCTAAGTACACTCAAAAGTAGCCCTTCATAGAGTAACCTTCTAACCAACTTAGTTTTGCAAAATAGCTTTGCTTAGAGCGTAGCGGGGCGCAGCCCATTAGTAATTACGAATTGGAGCAAAGCAACTTGGCTCCTGGCTGCTGAATTCTTTAAATCTATCTTTGTAAGTTTATTTGTTGTGTTTGAGATTTAGCTAATATTTTATCAATTTGAGTATTAACATCCTCAAAAGTTTGCAATATCTGTGGAGTTACTTTATTAGTCTGTACCCTCCCAGATTGCAAGTTTAAAATTACCTCCCCATTCTTCTGCGAAATAGTTAAATCCCTCTGCTGGGTATTGAAAGCCAAGTCATAAATCTTTCCTTGGACTTGAGTACCATTTTCATTAGATTTACCCCAGGCCATGCCAATCCTTTGAGCAATTTGAGTCAGCCGACTGATTCTTTCAAGCTCAAATGTATCTTGATTCATTACTGTCAACGCTTGGGCTGATAATTGCTCACCAGCTTTAAACTTATTGGCCACTTCTACAATGCGTTTTTTGTAATTTTCCGACTTCCCTAACTTATCTGCGGTATTGTACCAATTTCTCAAGTCATCAATAGTGACTGTCGGGAGCTTCTCTACACTTAGAGGTTCGGTTTTTGTACTATTACTAATGTCTATTGTAGAAGGAGTAGTGGAGAGTAATGGAGTTATACATTGGTTCGGTGGGGATTGTGCTGTTTGTTCTGGTGGTTTCAAAAACTGTGGTCGTGTGGCAAGGGAGCTAACAAATTGTTGATAGTCACTATCGGTTTCAATAATTGCCCCGAATTTCTTGGTCATGTTCTCCAAAGTTTTGGCAGGGATGGAGCTATCAACCAAGTTAAATACCGCTAGACCTTTTTTAGTTTCTCTGATAACATCTTCCATTGGTACTTGCTGCCATTCAACTTTTTGAGCAGTTAACCATTTAGTCACAGTTTCAGCTTTCTGGTTGTCAACAGCCAAGCCCATGACTCCAAGTTTTTTGTTTGATTCTGTCGAAAATAAGAAAGTAGGGCGCTCTTTAATTCGATGTAGAATATTTGCACTACTCTCAATCATCTCTTGTTGTTGATGATTAACTGATTGAGTCCCAAAAGCCTTAAATTCCTTCGTCCACTTCTGGGGATATTCAACGGTATTAGGGTCAATTTGAGCGCAAATAACAGAAAAATTACTTTCAACGATTGCAGGCGCGAGTGTAAGTTTTCCGGTTTTGAGCAATCCAAGTTGTCTGAGCGCGTCTTTGTCTTTTTTAAAATGCAATACTCCCAAGGGTTCACCATTTAAAAACACGGCATCTCTAGTTTTTAAGGGTGGCAAATCGATAGTCAGTTTTCGGTAATCTAAATCATTGAATGTCTGACCAGAAAAATCATAAAAGTTAATTTTATTAATTTTCAGGAGATTACCATTGGGAGATTCACCCAGGACAAACGCCTGATCTCCAGTTTCAGAGATAGAAGTAAGTTTTAATTTGAGGGGATTACCATTTTTTAGGTAATTAATTTGTTTCAACTGTTGGACAGAATCACTGTCTAAATCACCCAGAGTTTTCCCATCAAGTTTGATTTTTACTGTTTTGTCAGTCACTGGCACAGTGCCAAATTCTAAGTTGACCGATTCTGCGTTAAAAACAAGTCCTGCATAAGAGAAGTTCTTGAGTTCACGGATAGTAATTTCAACCGGCTCGTTTCCTGGTAGTCCAATAGTTGCTTTGGCAGTGGCAGGTTCCACGCCAATGAAATTAGCTTGCGCCTTTGTGCCAATTGGTAATATTCCAGTCCTGGTTTCAAGCATAGCGAATTCCTTATATTCGCTGTCAGTATCTTGGACAAACATTAGTCTGGAAACGTGGCGTTCATGCCCCGGTGGGTGGTGACTAGCTCTGATTTCTATCGGGTGCTTTTCGTCTGGGTTCCACTTTCTACCCAAAAATTGATTTGCCTCATTCAAAAGTGTGACTAACTTCGGTTCGTTAAATTGCAGTTGCTCCAGGCGGGAGATAATTTCATTGGGGAAAGCAGCAAAGGCGAAGTTAGATACTTTTTTAGCGATCGCTTGGGGGTTTGCGTTTTCTTTTCTTGCAACTTCGAGTTCATCCTGGCGGGATGCACAGATGTTCCAAGCGGCGGCGGCGGATGCAAGTTTTTCTGACTCTGGGATAGAAGCGTAAAATGCGAGAGCCGTCTCCTGTGCCTTATCGAAAAGTAATTTAGTTTGGCTTCTAGTAAGTTCTGGTTTTAGTTCTAGGAGTTTAGCTCCCTGCATGGTCATCCCCGCCTTGAGGTTGTGGTCAGTCACAGATTGTTGGCTAACTGTCCCCAGGTTGCGGTAGGCGGGTTTCTTATCCTCCCCAATCTCATCATTGATTTGTGCAACTGCTAGTAATTTGTGGGGGCGTTCTTTAGTTCGCCATTTCTCTGGTATTTCGTCTAGGCGAATGTTCAACGTTTGGGCTTTCCAAATCAGAGGATGTTCGTAATGGGTGAGATTGGTAATTTCGAGTTGGCAAGACTGTGGAGTTTGGATAATTGCTGATGGCCCTTTCTCGGTTTCCCGCCGTCGCTCCATACGTACCGCAGCGTTGAATTTCTGATCAAACTCGTACTTGGCGGCGATCGCTGCAAATTTTTGCTGTGGTGTAAATTCTACCCCTTTGAACAAGTCTTTAAACTGAACGATGGGACGCGATTCTAACTGTGATTCTTGGAAATATTTATTGGTTTGGCTAATCAATAATTCTACTGGTGAGTAGCCCTTTGGTGTTATCCCCGTGTTTAAATAAACTGAAGGCGACTTTTTATCTTTAATATAATTAACATCACGATACAAGTAGCGGCTGTTTTCCAGGATTTTATCCATCTCAGGTTTTTTAGCACTTTTGAATAAATCCACTGCTATCTGGTTTTGATAACATCCTTCACCAATCAATTCTCGGTACATCAGGCGGTTGACATCCATCGCCTGATGTATAATTTCGGGAGTTCTTTGAGAATGAGCAATTTCAACAACCCCTTGCATATAAGGCTTGTATTCTTCTCGAATTAACTTTGGATCTTTCTGGCGTTCTTGCTCAAACAGGGTTTCGTAATGGTTAGAAACTTTGTCTAGATAATTTGATTTCTGCTCAAAAGTACCGTAAGTCTTTAGTACCTCAATTTCTGATTCTAATGCCTCCAGTGCTGTCACTTGATTGTTGATTATGCCCACGCTGATGCTATCGCTCATGTGAATAGCGATTTTTTCAAATGGGGGTTGGGTTCCATCTTCCAAATAAAATGATTGTTTTTTGAGCTTAACCGTGGGCGAATAGGCGTTTTGGGGAAGATTTCTTTGCTCTGCCTCTGCTGTTAAATTGGGATATAAGCTGGCTTTTGCTACACCAATGCAGTCGCCATCGTAGTCTCGCGCTTGGCGTTCTGATTCGGTTTCTGCTGGGTCAATAAAATCAACATCAATCCCTCGCGCTTCTAACTCTGTAATTCTTTGCTGTATGCGCTTGTGGTCTTCGTCATTGACTACAATTATGCCTTCTAAGGGTTCACCATCTGGCCCTAGCTGATCCTCAACATATTTATTATTAGAAACACACAAACCATTAGAGTTGAGGAAAGGAGAACGGAAGTTAAGAATTTTTTCTTGCTCATCAAGCCAAGAGACACAAATTTCACCATTTTTGAGTTCCTTGGATGGAATAATCATCCCTCGGTCAAAAGTAAGCGTTTTCCCAACAGCAATATCTCGCCACTCACTTTGTACAAACCGACTTAATTCCTGCTTTACCTTCTCAGTTTCCAAAAGCTGTTGATGACCAAGTAAATCGGCTTTAATGAGTTTGTACATGAACAAGTCATCTTTAGTACTCTCGTCATCCAACTCCTCATCTGCATCTAAGCCATCATTTCTCTCTAAGTTTTTAACATCTGTTTCAAGATTTGTGACTTCTCCTGTTTTTAATTTATTTTGGCTCAATGATTCTTTACGTTTTTCATATCTTTCACAATAGTAAGCAGCAACAATTCTTGGGTCATCTTGAATAGAGGCTAATCTTTGAGCTTGCACCTCTAGTTCTTCGGCAAAATCTTTAATTCCTTGGGGGAAAGATGCCAGCAGTTGGGAGATAGACATTTGTCCTCGTTGAGATTGCCCTTTTTCGGCTAACCAAATATTTTGCTGATATAATCCTGGTTGAATCTGCGGTTTAGTAGGCCCTTTGGGTCTATCCTTGTCTGTTCCCTTAAAACTGCTTACGGGAAGAATTATATCGATTTTTGGTTTGTTATTTGGATCTGCATATTTTATTTTATCTAGTCTGTGTGGACGGAGCGTTCCTTTGCCAAAACGATATTTAGTAGTATCATCTCCAACTCCATCCACCCAACCGAATCGATGCTGAATTACACGATAGCTTTTATCTGTTTGCGATTCTCTTAAGGTTAGCAATTCATAAAGTTGTGTTGAAATCTGCCCATAACAATCACCAACTAATTTATATGCCAAATCATTCGATAATATCCCTCCATTTTCGCCCCTGTTATCAGTAGAATCATCTACTACTAGAATATTTAGCTTTTCGTGAATCGCATTTTTACAAGCCCCAAGAAAGATGGAACCATAAGCACCCCGGTCTTTACTGTCTGGACAAATTTTTTGAATTGTTTCTAAGCATTCTTTATCTCCATAAACTAACCGAGTCTTAGAAGATAGCAATAAAATCTGTCCATCTGGATGATTCTTTAATTCTTCGGCGGTGCTGTATTCATCTGAATGCCCAAATGAGAATTCTTTGTCAGGAAAGTAAAATTCTAGTAAAGTATTACTGAGCTTTTCAGTTAAAATTGATTGAGAGTTCGTTTTGTTATCGTCTATATAGATCCACTGATTTAAACGAGGGTCAAAATGCTTCAATTCCAGAGTCATAAGATTTGAAAATTGATGAACATTAATTAAATTTTTGAGAGGTTTTTATGTCAAGGATTAAGCGTTGGATAAATATGAATAATGAAGAATTTAACCCAGATGGAAGTTTGAAAGATGAAGCCCGACAACAAATGCTGTCTACAGGAATGAGTAACGAAGCAATTACTGACTATGCTCTTTCGTTGAAAGAAGAATACGACGAGTGGAAGCACTTGGACGAGACTGATCCAGAGCCGTGGCCAATCTACACAGCCTACGATTTCTTCACTGAACAAGAAAAAAAGGAATTTAACCCAGATGGTTCTCTCAGACCTGAATATGTAGAATATGCTTGTCAAATTGGCATCAGTGAAAGTGCCTTGGAACAGCTTGAGTGGCGCAAGAAAATCGAGGTTGATGATTACAACAAAGTGTCTGCTAAATACGCAGAAAAGGGTATTAATTTTGGTGCATGGCAGATGAGAGGAAGGATTGAAGATAGCAGAACATACGTCCAACGTCGGCAGCAGATGGAACAAGACCTGCGTAACTTTGAGCCGGAAGACAGTTTGCCTTTCGACAAGGACACCTCTTATTAAAGTAGGTGAGTTACGCTGTAAAGAAAGTTTTTATCTATCAATGCTTACAAAATTACTGACGGTGGCGATGAGGTTTATTTTTAGAGCGTTCGTACTCTATCAATAATTGCTTTGCTTGTTCGGGGAGAATCACCTGCTTTTTGTCAATCCGCAATTGGTAACAGTAGCTTTTATTATCAGGACAAGGAATAGTGCTGGGGGTATTAATTCCAATCATCACAGAACCAAGAGCAACTGCGGAAATGGTAATCGAGTAAGTAATTATCCCTGAGCGACCAGAACCGATCCAACCACCGAGCCAAAAAAGGAACTCTTTAAATTTTTCAAAGCGTTCTTGACGAACTTTGATCCATTCTTTTGACTTTTTGAGCTTTGAATAGAGTTTGGCATTAGATGCTTTCTCAATCTGAATGTCAATGGTACGTTTCTGGTGAGCAATTTCTTGTTCTAATCGGTACTCGTTCCATTCTCGGACACGTTGGGCGATAGCATCGGCGTGGGCGAAGAAAGCGGAAAATCCTTCATCGGATAGTGATTCGCCATTAGAGTTTTCAATGGGGACTTTCCCTCAATGCGCTCCAATATACGTTGTTCTAGTCCAGAATAAAAATTCTTAATATCCTGTTTGTTTTCCGAAAGTGCGCGGAGTACATTCTTGAGATACATTTGGTTGACTAGCCCGGGAATATTTTGAGCGCGTTTTCGGGTAATATTGTCCACTAAATTGACCAATTCTTCTTCAGAAACAGATGCTTCTTCACCAAAAAACTCAGCAATTAACTGGCTCTCATCTTGGGGTTGAACTATGCCAAAGTGAGTAGCTACATCAAAATATGTTTTATTTTGCTCCTTAATTAGGTCGCAAGCTTCGAGAAAGCGCTCACACTCCAACTGACGATACTCCTTCTGATTTGGAGATAGTCCACAAGCGCTGATAATCTCAATCGCTTCAGTTAGTTCTAGCTCAATGCCGTACTCTGATTTGATGTGAGTTAACATCTCTAGGATGTTCATTGGTGGAAATTCCGTTTTATCAGCACGTTTTTTCTCTTGTCGTTGGAAGTGTGCTGCCGCTTGTTTATAGGTTTTACCCTGTTGAATCAACGCTCGGATCACATCAAAACGAGACTGAATTTCTTCATCACTGTAATCAGCTTGGTCAATAGGTAAATTACTTGCTGTCAACGTGGCATCAACGTCTTCTACAGAGAGTGAATATGTTTGTTGTAGCAGTTCTTTGGTATAAGGCATAATTTTATTCCTAGTTAAATGCATTTTCTAGTAAACAATCATCATCCTCGTGAGTAGGTGAAGAACCCAAATGTGTATCAACCTTGTCAGTAGGGTTTGCAACGATTAGATGATTCTCCAGTTCTTGCTCCAAGTTAAAAATTTGAGCTAAATAAATAATTTGTTGTTGCAGTTGGTAAATTGAAATTCTTGCCTTTGATTTTAAATCTGATTCTGAGAACCCTCCTAACCACCGACAAGCTATCGGATGCCAAAAGGCAGCGATTGCCCAGATAATCATCTTTTGTCTCGGAAATTCAAGAGTTTTATTTTTGGGACTCAGATATTTTAAGAGGGGCAAATAAGGAGATGAAGTACTGAACTGAAAACGGAAATCAACTTGCTCAGGCATGATTTGCGACCTGTTGAGAATTTTTACAAAGATAGGAGAAAAAACCGTAGTTATCAGTTAAGCGAAAGGATAAATCTGATTTAGGTTTCTCAGCTAAAAATTCTTGCTGTACTAAATATTCCAAGGCATCACAAGAAATTTTTTCTGGACGCGGAAATAATCGATTCAATTCACTCTTGAAATAATGGGCAGTTCCACCAGCAAAGATAATCTCATCAATATCTGATGGAATATAACGATGCAAATAACTTGAAAGCACTGCCCAATATTCTTCACGAGCAATACTGATTGCTGATTTGATTGATTGAATTTCTAATTCTTGTAGTAAAGCATCTTCGACTCGAACTAAAGGTAATAAGGCTTTGAGATTTATTTTGGAACCAGCAGCACTAATAGCAGCCGCAAGAGTCAGAGATTTTTGTCCAGCTACCCGACGCTGTACTGATGATACTAACTTCTGAAACCCTAAATCTTCTGTAACTCCACTTGTCATCGCACCCTTATCCATAATCAAAATAGAGGCATTGCGATAGCCAATCATCACCACAGCTATTTTGCGCGAACGCAAGTTATGAGTAGTTGTACGTCCTCTTGAGAGCAATCCAAATCCTTCAGGGCGGCAAACAAACTCCACTAGCTTGAAAGAACGTTTTTCACCCCTCCATTTAAAGTTGAGCAGAGCGCCTGTAATCGATATCTCAAATAATTTGCGATCCGAGTATTCTCCGTAAGGAAACAAGATGCCTAGACGAATACTTGCACCGTTGGCTAACGACTTCTTTTGGGCTATAGCACCCACAACAGCCAAGGTTTTATAAATCGCTAGCTCAAATTTTGGCTGCTCTAACTTCAAATCTGCAAAAAACCTCTGACAAATTAATCCTACACCCCAGCATTGCTGATTGTATTCAATCCAAGCTGAATTCTCTGGTGAAGATATACCAATCGCATCCTCTTCATAACTTAAAAGGCTTTGTTTCGGGATTAATGCTGTGTAGGGTTCCATCAAAAGCAACTCCGGCTTACTTGAATCTAGAGTAAAAAAAACTCTACTCAACGATGCTCCCGGATCGAATGAGATTATTAAATCTGCCATCTACTTTCAACAAAAATTACTCAACCATTTCATGAAATCATAATTCGTTAATAGCGCAATTATGGCAAATTTATGGAATTTGATACCAAGAGCCTCAAACTCATATAAATCCGGCACAACTCTGGCATAACTCTAGCATAACTCTGAAATCTTAAATAGTATTTATCAACAAATTATTTTTATTGAGAATCAAGTGCTTTCTTCTCAAAAAAATGGCACAACTCTGGCGTAACTCTGGCACAATCCCTTAGAATACAAGTGTTTTGGGAGGATATGCTATTACAATGATATTATTCTTTTACTAAATGAATAATAGCAAAACACGACGCACAGTACGCCAAATTTGGCGGAAAGTTTTAGACGATAATTTGCTATATTTAAGTGCATGAGAGTTGGTGAATAAAAATTTGTTGCTGTCATTGTCTCACCAAAAATTTTTCACTCGGCATCAAACCAAAATGAGTTTGATGACGGTGATCAACAATGACTTCAATATTTTTTGGGAGTTGTCCAATAGTCGTCGAGTTAAGTTATGTAAATCTCATGGCAGAGGTGAGCGATGCTAACAGCTGCGAACGTCTCTTCAGAGATGGCGGTGAACTACTTCATCAAGAACTACTACCACCAAGGGAAGTCTCGCTGGAGTGGTGAAGGCGCTGTGAAGTTGGGATTGTCAGGAGCTGTTGAAAATCAGCAAGCGTTTAAAAATGTCATCGAGGGGCGATCGCCTAATGGTCATGAGCAGCTTAATACCAGGGTATTGAAGCCCGATGAACGCAGGGCAGCGCTAGATTGTACATTCTCCGCCCCCAAAAGTGTGAGTCTAATGGCGTTGGTAGGTGGAGATGAGAGATTAATTGCCGCGCACCATCAGGCATTAAAAAAAGTATTAACGTTGATGGAACAACGTTATGCCATAACTAGAGTCACACAAGGAGATTCTCGTTACAGAGTAAACACAGCTAACTTGGTGGTTGCAGAGTTCGACCACATCGAGAGCCGGTCTTTAGACCCACATCTGCATAGCCATTGTTTAGTCATGAACACAACTGAGGCTTCCGGCAAGTGGATGAGTTTGATCAATAGTGAGATATTCGCCAACAAGAAATTCCTGGGCATGGCATACCAAAGTTATCTGGCAACAGAAGTAATCAAGTTGGGGTATGAGGTCGAGCCACGTCAACATGGACAATTTGAGATCAAGGGGTTCAAGGAACAAGACTTAGAGGCATTTTCAAAACGGCGGCAGCAAATTATTGGGACGGGTGCATCAACTACATGGGCAGAACGCGAGAAAATCTGGGATACTACTCGGCAGCGCAAGCAAAAGGTAACAGAATCGGAACTCAAGTCACTGTGGCATGAAGAAGCTGCGGCGCTAGGCATTAGTTTTGTTCAACCTTCTGAGCCAAATAGTTTTGTACAAGATTCTTTTTCACAACAAACTCTAGAAGATGCTCTAGATAATGCAATCGCACATTGTAGTGAGAGGAATGTAGCCTTCAAGCAGGAGGATTTAGAGAAATTCATTCTAAGAGAAAGACTTTTTACTGATGTGACTGCAATTGAGCCATTAATCAAGCAACATCAAGAGTTAATTGCTCTGCCTGGAATGCAGCTGCAATACACAACATGGGCGGCAGTAAAGCGAGAACTAGCAACGATTGAATTGATGCAGTCAGGACAAAGTAAAGTAAACCCTATCTGCTCAAAGGAAGTAATTGAAAGGCAGTTAGAGAAAACCTCACTAAACCTTGGGCAGAGGCAAGCAGTTAGTCTAGCTGCAACCACAACAGACCAATTCATTGCCTGGCAAGGGGTAGCCGGGGCGGGTAAGACTTTTGCCCTCAAAGAATTAAACGCGATCGCACTCGCCCAGGGCTATACAGTCAAAGGTTTTGCCCCTTCATCAATGGCAGCAAAGGTACTGAGTGAGGAACTAGGCATACATTCTGAGACTGTAGCCAGCTTATTGGTAGGAGAACCAGCTCAAGTTGTAGAAGCAAACCAGATTTGGATTGTAGATGAGGCAGGTTTACTTAGTGCTAAAGATGCTCATGCCCTATTAGAGAGAGCTACACTTCTTGGAGCAAGATTATTACTCGTAGGGGACACCAAGCAATTATCAGCTGTAGAAGCGGGAAACCCGTTCAAATCTCTGCAACAAGCTGGCATTCAGACCGCGCACTTAACACAGTCGAACAGGCAGCGAAACCCAGAGTTAAAGATCGCAGTAGACCTTTTGGCAGACGGGAGAGTAGAAGCGGGATTTAAGCAGTTAGAGACAATTGGGAGTATTTTAGAGGTATCACCTGATACGAAATTAGAGACAATTGCTGCTGACTATATAGCATTAGCGAAAGAACAACGAGCAAGAACGCTAGTACTTGCTGGCACAAATGTTGAAAAATTGGCACTTACCCAAGCAATTCGAGGCAAGTTAAAAGAGGAAGGAAGTTTAGGGGCAACTGCAAACATCAGCCAGTTACAAGCAAAAAATCTCACTTTAGTTCAGATGCGCTACACCCATAACTTTGAACTGGGTGATGTGGTGATGCCGACGCGCAACTATAAGCGCCGGGGTTTAGAGAAAGGTCAAATCTATGAAGTTGTCAGCAAGGATCTTGACCGACTAACATTAAGAACCTCTGCTGGGACACATTTAGAAGTAGATACCAATTTTGACAAAGCGGTTTACCAGTGTGATGAAATTGAGATTGCCGTTGGCGATTGCTTGCAATGGAAGAAAAATGACCGCCAATTACAAAGGCGAAATGGGCAGGAGTTTATAGTCACGGCGATTGAGGGAGACTCTGCCCAAATTGAGTACAAAGACACCAAAATTACTGAGACTATCAACCTCAAACTGGCGCAAAACTTAGACTATGCGTTAGTCAGCACAATCTACAGCAGCCAAGGTAAAACTACTGATTTAGCGTTGATTGCAGCAGATTACACCATTGGACAAGAAAGTTTTTATGTGGCAATTAGCCGAGCTAGGCATAACGTCAAACTTTACACCAAAGACAAATCAGAGTTACTAGAGCTTGCCCATTCTTCTAAAGCCAAAGATAACGCCTTAGAATTGCTGATGAATTCCTTAAAAGTGGAACTACAGCAAAAATCACAATCAGAAGCGATAACTGCCTCGGTCAGTCCAAGAGCTAATCAGCCAATAGTAAAACTTGAAGTTGCAATAGCAGAGCCTGTACTGAAAGCTCAACCACCAATCACTGAACAAGTCTCCTTATCAGTTAGTCAGCCAGTTAGTCGGACAGCCCCATTAGTTACGACGAGTTTAGAAACTGTAGCCAAACCCACTCTCAAAGAGAAACATAGAGATGATAGAAAGTCTCCTGTTTTTGAAAAACCAGTATTAAAGACTGCTGTACCAACAGAACCATTCTGGACACCCAATCAGACTGAAAAAATACCTAATTTTATTGAACCAAAGCACTGGCAAGAGTTTGAATCAAGTGCTATTCATCCCAATATTACAGCGTTGAACTTTGAGAGTCTTCAGTTTAACTATACAGGTGGTGAGCATGAAGCCTGGGAACGGCTCATGGTCAGCGAAAAGCTGAATCGAACAAATACAGGACGGCTAACAGATGGTTTTATAAGGGCATATTCTCATCTTGATGCTGGTGGATGGTGGTGTGATGCTGGAGTTGATGCGCGAACATTTGCTGACTTAAAGCCAGGTGAGAAACCGCCGATTAAACGATGGGGATGCTACAAGCCAAATCAACCAAGACCCAAAAAAGATGAGTCTGGGCAGATAATTGAAGGGAAATTCATCAAATATGAGCATCCCCCGAAGGTTGATTTAAGCATCTTCCTGCTTAATGTCCCCGATCAGATAGCCGAGCGCATCTACTCCAAACACAAAATTAATCCAAGCGTGAGCGATCGCCAATCAGGATTTTGGTACTGTGTCTGGAAACATAATATCCCGTGTGCGATCGCAGAAGGAGCTAAAAAAGCAGCTAGTCTGTTGAGTCAGGGTCATGCTGCCATTGGGCTACCTGGGATTTCGGCGGGATACCGAACTCCCAAAGATGAGTTTGGCAAGAAAATTGGCAAGTCTTACCTACATGAAGAGTTAGCAGTTTTCGCCACACCTTCTCGAGAAATCAAATTCTGCTTTGACTACGAAACCAAGCCGGAAACGAAGCTCAATATTGAGCGAGATATTTCCGTAACTGGAAGATTATTACAAAAAGCTGGAGCTAGGGTCAAGGTCGTCAGCTTGCCAGGGCCTTCTAAAGGTGTTGACGATTTCATAGTCGCAAGTGGGCCACTGGCTTACGAAAAATTGAGCCATCAAGCAATGAAGTTAAGGGACTGGCAACAGCACAATCAACACTCAAAAGTTGCTGCAATAGAACCACTCAAACTTCAGTTTAAAGAAAGTTCTTTACAACAAACCTCACCAAATCAACCAATAGGACAAACCCATGACAACCAACAACAACCCAACCCAGATACAGTTCTTAACCGAGAAGATAGAGGAATTATTAACCTCTCACGGGAAACTGAACAAGAATTTCGAGCAGTTAGAAATCAAAAACTCTCAACTCACCGAGAAAATTCAGAGCTTAGAGGTAGCCCAGCAACAGAGGTTGAGCGAGTTCTTACAGCAGTTAGCCGAGACATTGAATGCCAAGAAATCGAGCAACTTGGAGCCATTAGTGCAAGAATTAACCCAAGCTCTACAGATGGTCGGCTTCGAGGTCAACGAGCAGCGAACTTCTCAAGACAAGTTAACCCAGAAGATTCAGCAATTATTGACGGCGCAGCAAGTGATGTCAGTTTTGAACAAAATGGAAACGCCAAACGACCAACTACCGAACAACTCCTAAACGCAATTACTGAGAATATTCAACAGTCAGTAGTTGATGATGCCTTGGTTGAAACGTTACCACAATTAACAGAACAACTGTACGGGTATCAGCAGCACTTCTTAGGAGCCAGAACCAGATTAGATGACTTTGGAGCAGTGATTGCTTCAATTGAGCAACAAATTTCATCAAAAAGAACAGTGGATGTAATCTCTGACTTTATTGAACAGTCAGTAGTTGAGTCCACGCTAATAACTTTGTTGCCAGAATTACTAGAGCAACTCTCTCAAGGCAGTCAGCAATTAGCTCATAGAACAGCTATTGCTCAACAGTCAGAACTTTCAAGTTCACAAAAAACTGTTTGGGCAATAGCTGAAAATATTGAGCAGTCATTAGTTGAATCTACGCTAAGTATTGCTTTACCACTGTTAATAAAACAACTCTCTCCCTTGAGACAGCAGCAAAAAGGAGTCAGAAGTAGATTTGACGATTTAGAAGCAGTCATTACTCAAATTGAGCAACGACTTTCATCACAAAGAGTTATAGACGCAATTACTCAAAATGTTGAATACTCGGCTGTCTCCTCTGCCCTCACTGTCACATTACCGCAACTAATAAAACAATTTTCTCCTTTGAGACAGCAGCTAAAAAAAGGTATTGCCACATTCGACAAAATATTTACAGCAATTGAGCCATTATCACAACGCCTTGATTTACAAAAAACTATCGATATAATTGCTGAGGATATTGAACAGTTGGCTGTAGAGTCTGCTTTAAGTGAAACGTTACCACAACTAATAGACCAACTCTCTCAACATCACCAGCATATATCAGGAAGAATAACTAAATTCGACGACCTGGAAACAGCAATTTCTCAATTTGAGCAGCACCTTTCAACAAAGAAAACTGTCTTATCAGTTGTTGAAAACATAGAACAGTCATTAGTTGAGTCTGCCCTAGCTGAAACTTTACCACGGCTAATAGAACAACTTTCTAAAACTTGCCAACAGCAAAAAGCTCTGAAACCCGCATTTGATAAAATATCTACAAGAATTGAGCATGAAATACAATATCTTTCTTCACAAAGGGCTGTAGACGTAATTGCTCAAAATATAGAACAGTCATTAGTTGAATCTATTATTACTGAAACGTTACCACAACTAATAAAACAACTCTCTCAAACTTGCCAACAGCTAAAGGGAAGAACCACCTTTGATGGCTTAGGAGTAGCTATTACTCAAATTCAACAACGGCTTGATTCACAAAAAACTGTAGATACAATTATTGAAAATATCGAAGACTCGGCTGTTGAATCTGCCCTCACTGGAACTTTACCACAATTAATAAAACAATTCTCTCAAACTTGCCAACAGCTAAAGGGAACAAGAACTAAGTTTGAAAACTTAGAAACAGCTATTACTCAATTTGAACAACGACTTGATTCGCAAAGAATTATAGATCCAATTCTTGAAAATATCGAAGACTCGGCTGTTGAGTCTGCCCTCACCGAAACTTTACCGCAACTAATAAAACAATTCTCTCAATATCATCAGCAGCTAAAAGGAGGAAAAACCAGATTCCACGGCTTAGAAGCAGCTATTACTCAAATTGAACAACAACTTTCATCACAAAGAACTATCTTATCAATTGCTCAAAGTATAGAACAGTCATTAGTTGAGTCCATCATTACTGAAACCTTACCACAACTAATAAAACAACTCTCTCAATTCAGCCAGCAACTAAAAGGAGGAAAAACCACATTTAACCAGTTTCAGCAACTACTAGACAATGAATTAATAGGGTATTTGACCCAAAAAACTCGAACTTCAGAACACTTAGTTCTTAACGCTATTTCTGACTACGTTGCTCAAGAAACTGTTGCAAGTTATGAGACTGTATCAGCGCTCTCAAAACTGAAAGAATTGCTAGGGATGAGTCAATCTCAAACTCTTACCGAATTTACTACTGCCTTACAAAAAGTGCTTGAATTGATTGAAAACTTGGAAGATCATCAAAATCATGAAGAAGAAAATGTTCAGCCCCTCTCTTTAAGGCTCACAACAAATATAGAAGTAGAAACTGAATTATCAAAAGAGTCAGTTAAATTGCACCTTAAAAAGATGATTCAAGGTTTAGCTCGTGAACAACTGGCAGAGGTAGTTATGGAAGTAGGTAAGTATGTTAAAGGTGAAAAGGTAACAGAAAAAAAAGTCAGCGAGTTATTCACGAGTGTTACAACTGATGCCAAAGCTTTGAGTTTTGAGCAGAAAATGAATATCGTTAGGCAACTGATTAAAGATGACAAACCATCGATTATGAAAAGATTGGGAATCAACTCACCATCGCCAGATGACAACGAGGAGCATCTACGGTTCCGGCGCTAACTTATCAGTTATCAGTGAATAGTGAATAGTGAACAACTAACCTATCAATGAATTGATGGGAATATCAGATATCTGATAATTGATAATTGATAACTGTTCACTGTTCACTGTTCACTGACTTAACTGGTATTGTTATCCCTATTATCTTCAACTGCTTACCCAAAACAAAATTTACCAGTTTCTGACCGCTCACTAAGATTATTTTGTCGGAGCGACGAATCAACTGTTTTGATAACTGTCCAGTTATGCCAGTATGCACGAAGAATCCACCACTAGCTCTTTCACTTTCAATACAGGACAGGAAATCTTTGATGTGTTCTGGACTAATGTAATCAGCGTAACGCTTAACCTGGATTACATAAAGCTTTCCCAAAATCAAGACTCGACCATCTATCCCGCCGTCACCGGTGTACCGAAAGTTGCGTTGGATTTGCCAGCCCTGTTCAAAGCAGCAAGTGAGTACCAATTCTTCAAAAACATAAGGCGCTATCCTGCGTAGCGTAGCGATTACTACTGGCAATTTGGCTAATTGAGTTATGCTACGAAGCTCAAGTAATACTTGACTAGCATACTCAATATTATTCAAGTGTTTTTTAAGATTTTTAGGTAATCTAACCCTTGGTGTTCGCGCTGGGCTTGGTAGTAATTGCTTCTTAAAATTTTTAGCTAAGAAAGCCTTTTGGGTTGGTACTGAACTTTGTCGTCCAGGCTTCTTAAAGTTTTTAGCTAAGAAAGTCTTTTGCGTTGGTTCTGGGCTTTGTCGTCCAGGCTTCTTAAAGTTTTTAGCTAAGAAAGTCTTTTGCGTTGGTGCTGGGCTTTGTCGTACAAAATTTTGAGATGAAATGTCAGACGATTTTGTACTCTTAGGTGGTAATGGCGATTGCTTAAAACTTTGGGAGCGATACTTTGACTTTGGCATTGAAGGTGGAAATAATACAAACAGCCAAGCTAGAAAAATTATTCCACCCAGTGCAAACAACAAACCAATGATTAGGATTAGTATCATTTTTACGCTCCCCTTTGATCATGGAACAGGGAGGCTCTTGAGATAGGGGGCAGAGAAAAGTTCAATGTGCCAAGTTCAATCCCCTCTGCTCCTCTGCCCAATATCCCCTCAAGCTTATGAGAAATGCGGGCTTACCTGTGCATATTTCTAAATTGTGATTCTTGTTGAAAATCCTGCTGAATTTGATGATGCATATCAACAACAGATTGAACTTTATCAAGTGCCTGTAACTGTTGCTCATTTACGTTAGGTGATAAAACTCCATCAGTAAGAACAGCCTCGCCGTTTTTGGCACGAACGATTACATTATCGCCAAGGCATTCAAAATCAAAACTTCTACTTTTAAAACTTTTAGAACCATCAGAGTTATCTTTGCCCAAGATATTCAGCAGCGCTTTGACACTTTGCTCAATTGCCTGACCTTTAACATCATCAACAGCAGCCCGTAATTCAGTTCGAGTATTGTCAATAGCTGACTTAACACCCATAAGGCTTTGCTCAACAGTGTTTTTAACACCATCTGCTTGTGTACGTAACTCTTGAGTTAAGTTACCAACTTGTTGATTGATTTCATTTCTTACACTGTCAGTCTGATATTTAACTTCATCCTTGAAGCTAGTAATTTGTTCATTAATTTGAGATTTGAGTAAAGCAATTTCGTTTCTGAGCTTGGTAACTTCAGGTGTTAGCGCATCTTTAACCCACTCAAAAACATTCTTAGCAGTTTGTTTTACCTTGTTCTCAACCGTACCTACCCAATTTTGAAGAACCGTATTTTGAACTTGTGGTAAAAACCGTTCATTTACCTGTGACAATGCTTTTTGGGTGTTTTCAATCAACTGTTGCTGCTTTTCCAAGGATTTACTCATTTCGGCAACTTGAGCAGCTAGTTGTGATAAAGATTCGGGTGAAAGCTGTTCTGATTTGATACTATCTACAAGTTTTTGTTGTTCGCTTAGTTTTTTCTGCAATACTTGCACTTGTTTTCCTAAAGCTTCTACACTGTAGATTCGCTCATTACTTACAACTTTATTTTTCTGTGATGCCGGAGCTAAACCTAATTTATCAGTCAGTACTTCTCCATTTTTAATATGGAATACTTTTTCATTACCAATTTTAATAGAAATTGCACCTTGAGAATTTTTCGGGTCAGACAGAGCTTTTTTTAAGTTCTCTACTATCGTTGGTGTTAATAAGTTTTTAGAGGGGGATTCTCCCAATGTTCCTTGATAAACTTTGCTAGAGCTAGAGTAAATATGAACATCATTGCTGGGATCTAATCCTTTTTCTTTAGCCTTCGCATGGATGAGTTGGAGGAGAGATTCTAAAATTTCTAGATAATCTCGCTTAATCTCTTTAGCTTCACCATCATCAATCATTATTTTCACCTTTGAGAATTGACTGAATTAACACATCTGGATTAATCGCTACTTCTGGTAAAATTATGCCACCGAGTTTATTAAGAACCTGTCTCCCTTCAACTTCAATGTAAGCAAATTCTCCATCAATCATCACTGTTATCGATGATGTATTTTTATCAGCATCAGCCGGGACATAATCTTTCAGAACACCATTTAATACAAAAATGTTGGCATCATCTGCATCGCCGCTATAGACTTCAAGGCACTCAGGAAAATAGTTAGCATCAAAAGGCAAGTTATCCCAACTATCAGCAGTGTTTAAAATCTCGCTTGGATATTTATCTGCTAGGGCTGCTATATCAGGAGGGAGTTTAGCAATTTGTTTTCTGTCATAATCAGAGAACGGATAAAACTTACTTGGCGACATGAATTTTCTCCTTCAGATTTTCAGCTTTAATGTAAAGAAGGCAGGAGGCAGGAGGCAGAGGGCAGAAGGGAAGAATTTGAACGAGGCTTTAACCCCGCCCAATTCTTGGCCACCTGTGGCAGAGATTATGGTGGGGGACTCAGATCCAAGTTCGTTCTGGTCACGGGCTTCAGCCCAAAACAGTATTCCAACTGAGCCTCCTGCCTCCTGCCTTCTGCCCTCTGCCTTTCTAGTTGATTCCAGATAATATTTGCTTAAATCAGACTTGCATATTCTGATAATTGCTCTTGATTTTCTATCAAAGGCAACAATTTTAAAGCCGAGCCTCGGCGAATTTTCATTTCTTCATCTGCTGGAGTTAAGAGAGTAGACTTTTTAGATAAGAACTTTTGAAACTCGTACCAAGCTTTCACACTGTCAGCTTCCGATTGGATTTCATGTTGAGGAATTTTAATTGATTGCAATATTGGCAAACTTATTTGACCACGAGAACGAAAACCAGGACTAATAATTACTGCTTTTCCCGATGGTAAGGTGTTAAATTGATTGACATCAAATAACTTGCGAGTACTGTTTTGGTCAGAATTAGAAATACTTGCACCACCCTTGCCTCCTGATGAGCGAGAGCGTTGCTTGTATTTAATTTCTTCCTCACCCAAAAACTTACTAAATCGTTCGGCGGCGACATCATCTTGGGGGTTAAAGAATGCTTTGGTCGCACAACCACCAAATATTGCATTAGTTGTGTTTTCACCATAGGATTCAATCAGCATTGAGAGATTTTGTAATCCCAGTATTGATACCAATCCATCTTCCCGATTCTGATTGAGCCAATCAACGAGTGCTGGTAAATAAAGAGTAGGTAATTCGTCAATCCCTAAAACAATTGGACAAGTACGTTTGTTAGCTACATTCCGGCTAACTAATAGATGCAGAATCGAGACTAGCAATGGGGCAATTACATCACGCTTTTCTTTGTTCATCCCGAAAATAACCATTTGCCGCCCCTTCAAATCCAAAGGAATATTGGTTTTTCCACAGAACGCTGCTAATGCCGAGGGAACCATGAAGCGGCTAAACAATCCGCTAGCTGTACCCACAATACTAGCTGCTGTTTCTGGCGACCCTGCAACAGATACAAACTGTGCGAATGCCTCTCTAACCATGAAGTTTAGTTCGGCAGCTTGCTCAATGCGCTTAACTAACTTTGGCAACCCCAGGATTGCTTGGCACATCATGATATCTGGGTACTCCGTTCCTTTTGCCAGCATGAAAACAGCTTGCACCAACTGATCTCCAGCATTGGTAAAGAAGTTATTTCCAGAATTCTTTTCTCCAAGTTGAAAGTTACGATTGAGTGTAATCGCCAACTGTCGCGCCATTTCCGAGTCTTCATTATTACGAAGAAAGTCTATGGGGTTGGCAACCGCAGATTCCGCAAAACCTGGAGCTAATACAGTAACTTCATAACCTCGCTCCAACGCATATCCTGCCAGTATTGGGGCTTGTCCCTTAGATGTAGATGTAGCTGATTCTTGCTCACTGTACTTAAAATCATAAAGTACCAAGGGGAATCCCTGATCTATTGCCGAACGAATCATCGGATTAATCATTGAAAATGACTTTCCGCTCCCTGGGCCACCACAAACCAAAATCCCTCTTTGTGCTTCTGGAAAATAAAGGGTTTTGGCATCAAGAGGAATTTGGGTTTTTCTAATGCCATTGACAATTTCAGTTTTTGTATTCTTGGGAGTGCCAACATATAAAGATACTTGGTTATGTTTGCGGCTATTGATTTGTTTACACGCTAGTTTCCGGGCTGCTGTTTTCTCTCTTGTTCCCCCCCATCTTGCAGTGGCTAGTTTAGACTTTCCGACTTTAGCATCAATATATTTGGCTACCACAATCACTGCACCACAGGCGAGTAATCCTACTCCGGCTGGCGAAATCAACACCGATTCAATCCCTGGTGCCAGTAATTGATTTGGGTTAACGGATTGAGAAGTAGTTCTTGTCATCTACCATTGCCTACAATTACTAAATCATTCTCGTGAGTGGATATCCAAGGGATGGGGCCAATAAAGTATGGGGTGCAAGTCTTGTCCATGAAAGGGGGACGCGCACAAATTCTGAAGAACAAACCAAAGTCTGCGGTTCCTGTTGATTCATTGACTCCGGTCAGTGCTACCTTGAATCCACTACCATATACCAGCCTTCCTGTTGGCTCAAAACCACCGTTGACAGCAGCAAGAAAGCCGTAACCACCTTTAACCTGCTGTGATGAACCAGATACCCAGCGCTTTCCATATAGCCCACCACTAGAACCAGCAAAATCACCTAGCTCCATGTAAGAACATTCTTGACCTGGATAACAAGCTACTGGTAAAGTTTGGTCGCCCCTGACAACACTGCCAGAGATAAAATAATTATTTCCAACTTTTGCATCACCTTTTTCGGATGTACCAAGTACGACGGAAGCAACACCCACAACACCAACACCAGAGTTTATCGGCTGGGGCATCTTATCGAAGGGTATTTGGTTCAGACCAGGAACTTGATTGATGTAACTTTGCTGCCAAGATTGGAACTGTCCTAGCTGTGTTTGCCTCAGTCCAGGAATTGAATCAATCGAATACTTGCTTAGGTCAAGCTTACCCAAAGGTAGATTTGCGATTTGGAGATTTGAGCGTACAACTTGAGAAATTCTACCATTGCTAAACCCCCCATTTTGAGAAAACAAAGCCGCTAACGGGGGAACTTGCTTTAAAGTCAAATTGCCTAAACTAGGTATTGCCTTAACTAATGTTTTTGGCGTTTGCCATTGCATTAATCCAAAATCTTTTAATGTGAGTTTGTTCGTTGTTGGTATGAGGAGATTGATAGATTCTAGGCTAAAATTAGACATTCCAAAGGCATCATCAGTATCACCCAGCATCACCACCGAATCTACCTTTTGACCTGCCGACCATGACCGCGACGGGTCATAGCCAAATACTGAGATTAAATTGTTTGGAATGGTCAGATATCCTGATTCTTGCACCGGTGGGAGATTCCCCCAAGTGATGCGTGACCAATTAGGAGCTTGGGTTTTATATTTCCCTTGTGAATAGGTGATGGTAGGAGTATCTGCCCTCGATGGGGCAGATAAGGTCAATGGAATTAAAGCTGTAGCTATTAACAAATATTTGGGGAATTTCATCTAACTTACCTTCCAATTAACTATTACTTTTGTCCTTTTCTATATGATTCATGCCTATACTTGTTCATTATCTCTGCCCCCACTCGATTAACTGATTAAAAATTTCTTCTGAAATACCAGAGTGGGAGATAGCTATTTCTCTACTCTTACCAAGTCGGAGCAATTTAATTGCATCTTGAACTTTATTCCATGTCGCAGATCCAGGCTTGATCTGACCATTGCGCCCAGCGTTCGCTAATCCGTAAACAAGGGCATTAGCATCATTTCTTGCTTGGGGAATACCAGGGGATATTATAGAGTTTGTAGTTTTTACAGGTGTAACAGCAGCCACTCTTTCTTGCGGTGGCGCTGTAGTTGTCACAGGCATTTTGTTTTCTCTAACTGTTGGCACGATTTGCGGTTTAGTTCTGATTACCGGCAGTGGTCTCAGAACGTCCGGCTTAATCACCAAACTGGTATATGATGGTTGCCCTGTTACAGGAATTAATTTAAACTGATATTGTTTCTGCCCATCCGAACCACTAGTAATCACGGTAATTTGGGTACTGCCATCAATGCTATTGGTGATATTGGGGAAACTTATTGGTTTGATTTGACGTAGAAAAATAACTGTTGCATTGGCTTGACCACAGTTAGAAGTCGAATCATTTGACGAAGAATTATCAGTTTTTTGGCATAAGCTTCCATTTGAAGTAAAAGAGATACGAGTGGGATCTCCAATCCAGACTTGTTTAATCGTTTCACCAGTCGGAATGAAGTTAATTGTTAAGCCATATCCACGCCAAACTTTCAACTCAATTCCTGCCGAATTAATCCCTTGGGCTTCTCTTTGATAAACTATTCTAGCTCCACTACCAGCTAAAACTTGAATCGGACTCAGAACGAATAAATTGAGAAGGCAGAAGGCAGGAGGCAGAAGGCAGAAGGGAAACCCCATAAATAAATTTAGGGGCTTTAAGTAAGCCGTGGGAAAAATTTATAAGTATGTAACAAAAAATTAAGCAGAAGAATTGGAGTTAAATCTTATACGCTGTGTACTATATTTTCCCTTCTCTG
>NZ_JACJSH010000082.1:0-24289 GCF_014698055.1 Nostoc sp. FACHB-133 | reverse complement strand
TCAGTGACATCGAATCATACCTCAAGCGATCGCTTTTTAGATCCTAAATAACTCTTGATGGAGCCAACTTATTTGTTAAGCAATATTTCGCCAGCAGTATCAAAAGCTGACAAGAACCCATTTGATGAGCAGCGCATTTGATGTCAAACAGATTCATCTTGGCAATCCGTTCAAGCGCTGGTTGAGGAAAGTAGGTCAATTGAGAATCATTAGAATCAGGATTTAGAGCCATGTTTACCAAAAAGTAACTATTGCACCAATGTGTAAATCCTTGCGGACAGATGTACTGCAATGGTACGTTGCAAATCTAGATTACTGCGGGAAAACAAGATGATGAAGGGGATTTTCTTATTGCTTATCGCCTTTTAATAGATATCTGCTATTTTATTTTTCTTTCCCCTAGTTTTACCCGATTAGTTTCTATATTCAAAGTTGAAGTTTTTCAATAGTTCTAAATATGGCAATTATTAAAGGTTCTGAGCTGTTTATTTTTGGGGGTATTAGAATTGGCGATGATAACCTTCAAGGAACAGTATATAACGATCAAATGTATGGCTATAGCGGCAATGATACCTTGAATGGCGGTGGTGGTAATGATTACCTTGATGGAGGCGATGGAAACGATCAGCTATTTGGTGGATCGGGTGAAGACATCTTATTTGGCTGGTACGGGAACGATCTTCTTAATGGAGGCGATCAAAACGATCGCCTTTATGGTGAAGGAGGTAACGATAATCTCTATGGGGGTGCTGGCGATGATTACCTTGATGGAGGTGATGGCATCAATTATATGTATGGGGGTTCGGGAAATGATACTTATATTGTTTCTAGCCTTTCTTACTATAACAATGACATTGTAATAGAAAATGCTAACGAGGGAATTGATACCGTTCGTGCAAACGTTGATTACACCTTGGGAGCAAATGTAGAAAATTTACAATTGATCGGATTAACTGTTAGAGGAACTGGTAATCAACTCAATAACTCAATTACTGGAAACGAAGCAAACAATATCTTATTTGGAGATAATGGTGATGACGCTCTTCGTGGTGCATCTGGTAACGATAATTTAGATGGTTGGAATGGTAACGATCAACTTTTTGGGGATGCAGGTAATGATGTTTTGTTGGGATACTTTGGTACTGATTACCTCAATGGAGGCGATGGAGACGACGCTCTTTATGGTGAAGCAGACAGTGATAACTTATCTGGAGATTTAGGCAACGACTATCTCGATGGAGGAGATGGCAACGATAATCTTTATGGCGATCTTTATGGGCAAAGTGGTAATGACCAACTTGTTGGCGGAGCAGGGAACGATTACCTTGAAGGTCAAGGTGGCAATGATACTCTAACTGGAGGAAGCGGACTGGACTCTTTTAAGTTCTACTATAGAGCAGATGCTGGTATTGATACTATTCAAGATTTCAATGTGTCAGAAGATACAATATACTTTAGCTCCCCATTTGGCTCTGGATTAGCTTGGGGTACTCTCAGCAGCGATTGCTTTGTAATAGGTTCGCAAGCGATCGATTATGATGACCGATTTATCTACAACAATAGTACAGGAATTCTCTCTTTTGATTACGATGGAGCTGGTGGAATGGCTCAATTCCAATTTGCACAGCTTTCTCCAGGTTTAGCTTTTAGTGCAACCAATATTTTTGTAACTCCTGCTGGTTAATTAACTCAACTAATCTATACAAATCTAGTTACGTAGATTTGTATAGATTAATTCCGCATTACCAGTCCTGCCTCTGTTACTGCAGCATTAATGTTTTTAAAACACTGCTCTGTTTGTTTTACAACATCATCAGATATGCTCATCGAACTGTAATCAAAACCCGTGGTACCAGAAACAAAAACCCAGTTTCCATCAACAACTGCTCTCTTATAAGCAATTTCTTGCTCAAAGATAGAACCAGAAGATATGAATTGACGACTCATTTAATTGTGGAATCTCCTTCCAAATGTATCTACAATTAAACCAGTAAACCTCATCCACCTTGAGAACTGGAGTTTTTCAAGAAGATATATTAGTTTAAATAAGTGGGTGTAGCTGAGAACGAAACACAGATGCTCAAAGTCGAATACGATCGTTGGAATCAAAGTAGCTCAATATTGAGGGAAGAAGCATTAAAAGCAAATCATGCTCGTACCCGCGAGCGTTTAATCGCACTGTACGAGATATGTAATCGGGTTAATGTCCTTATGGATGACATTACTGCTGTGAATATTACCCAATATCTCTGTGACTTGAATCGCCAAACGTAAGAAATCAGCCAAAGGTATTGGGCTAAACGCGGGCAATTGTGAACGCAATTTTGCTAATGACTCCCCGCCAAAATCCTCCAACAGCATCACGAGTGTTCGTTGATATTCTTGGATGCTATAAACCTTTATCACTCCTTCTACATTTAAAGAACGAGTGATTTCATATTCCTGTTTGTAGCGCGTAAGTTCTTGAGGGGTAGGATAGTCCTGTTTGAGGACTTTCAGGATGATTGGTGTATTCTCTCCCTTGCTTACCCCTCGGTAGACAACTGAATTCACGCTTAAGTATATTTGGGAGTGAACCTCAATTAAGGGGAGATTAATCATAATGCTGCACCTCGGTTCAATTCCACACACAAGATTCAAAGCCAACAAGACTTAACGATTATTCTTCAACTTTCTCTAGTAAAAGTCAATTTGCACCCCGTCGGTTTAAAGAACAGAGCGGTCGCATCATGCCAATAGAGATGAAAATAATGTCAATTAATCTTGCTTATTGCGAAAGTTTTAGGCGTAGGCGTAGCCCGTCTAGACATCGCTCAGAAGTTAGGGGAGACCGCTTTAAAAAGATACCAGCCGTGTTTTAGGATTATTCGTTGTGTGGCGTGGATCTTGATGTTGACGGCTGGTATCTTTTTCTAGGCTTGTGCCTTACTTGCCAAAATTGATTTGAAACTAGACTATGTGGGTCGATTGGGTAAGCGTGAAAATCGGGAGTGCGTTTATCGGTTTGTTGCCCCTGATGACCAGCGTGATTCGATTTTTGAGCAGTGGTTAAATCGGGATGAAGCGTTTTCTTGTGAGTTGGTGTCAGTCACGAAGAATATAAAGTTACAAACACCAGGTATTGACACGGAATCTCTTGACATTCCCCAAACATTTACCCAAGAAGATCCTTTTGTCCAAAGATGGAAGGGGTTAAGCCTGAAATTGCGCCAAGGACTCGACAGTGTTAGACAGTTCTACCAACAGCTGGTTTCCCAGCTTGGCGAGGCTATTGGGGTAGCCGATGGTGAGCCTTACTGGAATGGGTATTTGGGGCAGTGGCAAGTTTTGGTTAACTTTGGGAGCAGGTGTACGTCTGTGGTGTGCAATTGGTTGGTGGCGGTGTAGGTCAGAGTAGTACGCTATTCCATCAAAACTGTTACTGGGAGTTGGTTATGCGAGCAGTTTCCCTGTTTGGAGGAAATAATTTCTATTGCCTTGCCCTTGAAAAAGACAATTGTGTGTTCGTTATCTTGTCTGTTGCTTAAAGTGACGGGAGCAAGGTTTGTTTTAGCCCAAGATTGAACCGGAATCAACTTCCCACTGATGTTTGAGCAATTCTTGGTAAGTCTTTTCCCTTATCATCATCTGCTTATAGAACATCTGCAAAAACTCTTGAGCTTGTTCACGGGACATCTGCTGCACTTGATCAGAGAAAATTCTAAGAGGGTGTTTGAAAAGTTTTGAGGAGTAAAATTTTATGCCAATCGCCTCACCATGATCCGGATCATAGCAAGATAGATAAATGTCTCTGATGTTTCGGGTAATAACTCATAGTCTCTGACCAACCGCCGACACCCCATGAGCCAACCAAAAGTGCGCTCAACCACCCAACGTTTTTTGAGCAAGACAAAGCCCTTGGTCTGTTCCGGGCGCAACACCACCTGCACAATCCAACGGCAAAAATTCATCACCCACTGCATAAACGGCTCACCATCAAAGCCGCCATCCACCCAGAGAATAGTCAAACGAGATACCTGCTCCTGAGAGTGTTTCACCCGTTTAAGAACTTGTTTTCCCCCTTCTCGCTCATCCACATTGGCCGCCGTGACCAAGACCCGCAATACTAACGCCAAGGTATCGACCGTCATAAATCGCTTCCGTCCCTTGATTTTTTTTCCTGCATCAAAGCCTATCAATTGACTAACCATCGCTGCACTCTTGACGCTTTGACTATCGATGATCGCTTCCGATGGACTTCGATGGCGATCCTGCTCAATCCGTGTCCACTGCCGGAGATGATCATGAATTTTCAGCCACGTTCCGTCTTTGCGCCATTTGCGAAAATAGCTATATACCGTCTGCCAGACGGGAAAGTCACCCGGTAGCGCTCGCCATCTAACTCCTTCTACCAAAACATAGAAAATTGCGTTCAAGATTTCCCACATATCAACTTCACGCTTGCGACCACCGGGTTTTGGTTCTGGAATCATGTCACTCAGAAATTCATATTGGGCGAGGGTCAGATTGCTAGGGTATGCTTTACTCATGTTGCTCTCTCAGTGCTGTCTACGATCTATTTACAGCGTATACTGAGAGAGCTTTTTTACCATTTCTCTAACTTTTCAAACAGCCTCTAAAGAGATGGGAGCGCCAGCCAAGTCGTTTCGGATGGCATTAGGGGCATTAATAATTAAAGAAAAACTAGGAATAAGTGATAGAGAGACAATAGAACAAATCAAGGAAAATCCTTATCTACAGTACTTCATAGGGATGTCATCCTATATTAATGAAGCTCCATTTGATGCATCTATGTTAGTCCATTTTCGTGAAAGGATTAGTGCAGACTTAGTAAACAGAGTGAATCAAGAAACTGTTAAAAGGATGCTAGAGACAACATCTTCGACTTTAGCAACTGAATCAACTGAATCAACTCAAAAAAAAACAGAAGAATTAGAAAAAGAAGATAACACGCCAAGAAATCGGGGAAAATTAATATTAGATGCGACTTGTGCGCCAGCAGACATTAGCTATCCAACAGATTTAGAGCTATTAAATCAAGCAAGAAAACAGACAGAACGAATCATAGACCTTCTTTATGAACAGATAAAAAGTACATTAGAGAAAAAACCAAGGACTCGGACAAGGTAAAAGAACATTTAGTCTCAATCGAGTGATGACAAAACTGTCTCATACTTCTCAAACAGCAATTGCTATTACTTTTTTAGTAATGAATCTTTCTACCCACCTCTCACGGGTTTTTTATGTTTTTTTATGTCTATTTTTCAAAAATAGACCTTTTTCTCAGTTTACTATAATTTAAAATCATATTTTATTTAAATATAGATAACATAAAGCTATATTTGACCATGCTTGAATAACTGGTCAACGCTTAAGATTACTTTTTTATGACTTTTTCAGCAAGCCCTAATTTAGAGCCGGGAATAATTGCCGCCATTTCTTGGGCGTTACTTAATGGCGTAGTTAGGTCTTTTTCTGACCATACTAGCAAACAAGGAGCTTGGATTTTTGGTAGTAGATGGCTGATATCTTCGTATAAAGAAATTAGCAATCCTTGAATGACATTTTTTGTATTAAATAACAAGTTATAGGAGAACACCAAAGGAATATCAACTAATTTCAACTTGCGTCTTGGCAGAAACAGTTGAGCGGTCATTTCGATTGCCCTTTGCGGGATCATCTCCGGTATAGATGGCGTAGGAATTCCAGTACTATCTATCAGAATTACACTTCTGACTTTTTGTAGAACAAGTGTACATAAAGTAATAGCAATACCGCCACCGAATGAGTGTCCTACTAGATGAAATTATTGTAAATCTAAAACTGACAAAAATGAAAGAAGAAATTTGCTATAGCTAACGTAATCAGAAATTAGACCAGAGTAAGTCGATCTTGCAAAACTGGGCAAGTCAGGAGCAATTATAGTATGGTGCTGTGCTAGTAGTTCCAGCACTTCTTGATAAGGCTCAGTAGAGATTCCCCAGCCGTGTAGCAATAGGATGGGGGTTGAACTCGAATCCAACTTACTTTGCTGATAAAAAATAGTGCAATCTTGTAAATCGACCTGATGATTAGTTAATTGAGAGTTCAAAACCACAACCTCATTTACCATAACTCGGTAAATTATTTCTACTGTTATATAACAGTAGTAAGCTCACAGCATTGACGAAACTTTCTCAAGGCTTATATAGGTGTGGATTATATAAAATCGAATTCGGAATTAATAAACTTAAATTAGTAGCACTTTCAAGAGAAAGAATCTGTTGCCTAATTTTGAAGAATTGGTATTACCGATCGCGGGGAAACCGCCGCATCATCTTCTGCAATGCCACAGCCTAACCATCTGACACATACACAACCTCGCCCGACATTTATTTAAGAACCTTCTGTTATAGCTCCTAGTGCCAAAAGTGACGATCGCACAGATTCCGTCAAACCAACGACCCCTGTAATATTCATGCCTTCATAAGGTCTAGGAGTTCTGAGAATTTTCAGACATTCACCTGTTTCGACATTCCATAAGCGGATGGTCTGGTCTTCACTGCTGCTAGCAAGAATTGGACTTTTAACTGGAGAATGGATAAATGCGATCGCAAAAATCCATCGTGTGTGTCCAATCAATACTCTCAAGCACTTCCCAGTTTTCATATCCCAAATTCTCACGGTTTGGTCGGTTCCTCCGCTTGCCAGCAGACAACCATTAGGACTGGCAGCACTGATCACAGCATCAGTATGTCCTTCCAAGGTTCTTAGACATTGGCAAGTCTTGAAATCCCAAATTTTGATGGTTGCATCTTGACTGCTACTGTGCAAGGTTTGCCCATCTGGACTAAATTTAGCTGACCACACACCGTTTGTGTGCCCACGAAAAATTTTCAAACATTCCCCTGTAGCAACATCCCAAGCTCGAATTAGGGAATCTGCACAGCAACTAATTAGCATCTTGCCATCAGGACTGTAAACAAGTGATGAGACAATATTAGTGTGGTTACATAACACACCCAGGCAAACACCTGTCTTGACATCCCAAATCCGTACCTGCTTGTCACTACCACTACTGGCTAAAGTTTGTCCATCGGGACTGTAGGTAACTGAGAGTAGCCAGTTAGTATGACCCCGTAAGACTTGCAGACATTCTCCTGTCTCTATGTCCCAAATTCTCACTGTTTCATCTGCACCGCCACTGGCAATGGTATTACCTTGGGGATGAAAAGCTACGGTTCGTACCCAATTAGTATGACCAGTAAAGGTTTTGACACACTTACCAGTATTAATATCCCATAATTTAACTGTTTGGTCTTCACCACTGGCTAAGACTTGGCTGCGGTCATTTTCATCAAGTGGAGAGGTCGCTAATGCCCACACACCACTACCATGTCCGCGAAAAGTTCGGAAACACTGTCCTGTATGAATATTCCAGAACTTAACAGTTTGGTTGTCATCACTGGCAATCAAGGTTTTTCCATCTGGAGTGAATGTCAGCGATCGCACTGTGTGGGTGTGCCCTGACAAAGTTTTCACACATTCTCCAGTGTGAATGTCCCACAAGCGAATTATTGTATCAGCACTGCCACTTGCTAGCGTTTGACCATCAGCACTACAAGCTACACACCAGACATGGCCTGTATGACCGTGGAGAGTTTGCAAACACTGCATTGCTTCTAAATCCCAAATCCTCACAGTGCCATCAGCGCTACCACTTGCTAAAGTTTTACCATCTTTACTCAGAGCGATCGCCCAGATCCAATCTGTGTGTCCTTCAAGACTTTTTAGACATTCCCCTGTCTGAATATCCCATAATTTAACCGTTTGATCCATACCACCACTGGCAAGGACTGAATAGTTTTCTTGCCGAGCCTGGGCTACAGACCAAACAAAGCCTGTGTGCATCCTGAATACTTGTAGGCATTGACCTGTGAGATCCCATTGTTTAACAGTTTGGTCATCACTGCCACTAAATAAGGTTTGTCCATCGGCACTAAATACAATAGAACGCACCCAACCTGTGTGTGCTTCCCAGGTTAAGCATTGCTGTCCATCTGTTGTTTGCCATAGGGAAATTTGACCAAGGGTATCCCCGATTGCCAGAAGACTGCCATTTGGACTAACTGCTAGTGTAAAGGTATAGCTGAGATTTGCTGTAAAAGTAGATTTAGTTAAATCTGAATAGGCGAAATTGGTTTGGTGTAAATTCACACCTTTTAAATCAGCTTGCCAAATCGTCAAACTAGAAAAGTTGCGATCGCTTAGATCCACTTGCAGCTGATGAAGTAAATTAATCGTGTTTCCGCCCACATAACCAGCATCTATTGGTTTTTTGCCGCGAAGTGATGCCAGAATTGTCATCAGTTGAGCTTCAATCAGATTTGCACTTCCGAACAAAGAAAGTAATTTTTTAATTACAGGATTGAGAATTAAGTAAAGTTGAATTTCTTTGATATAGTCTTTCGCCGTTGCTTTCAGCAGTGCATGGCTTTTGAAAAGATAAGTTTTTTGAGTTTCAACTTCAACACAAACCTGTTGAATCAAACGACTAGTAATGTACTCCATCAACACAGGCTGTAGTGTGAATAAAGCATTACCTTTTTCAATCAGGCTTCGTCTTTCTAAAGCTGACAATGCTTCTAAGAGTTGAGAAGATGTAACCAAGGATAATAAATCAGCTTGTATTTCTGAAAAATTTACAGGTTCGCGGTTGATTGCCAACCAATACATAACTGATTTCTCTAAAGCTGATAAACGTTGAAACTGTTGTTCAAGCAAATCTTGAATATCGCCAAATACAACAGTACCTTGAGCCAGAAAGTTTGAAATATTGCTATCAAATAAATCCCGGATGGTCGTTGCTACAATCTTCAGTGCTAGTGGATTACCTCCATAGGATTCAATTAGAGTTTGCCATTCATAAATTGCCCCAATAAAATTACCTTTACAGCTAAAAATTGCTTGTCCATCAGCGATTGATAAACCAGATAATTGCATAGTTCTAACAGGCAACTTTTCGCCTTCAAGTACCGCCACCTCTTTAGGCTTTTCTCGACTCGTCAGCACCAAACAGCTTTGGTGGCGAAACTCACCAACTCGCTTAAAAAGTTCGCCATACCCCTCGTAACCAGAGCGATATTGACCTGCTCGGCCCTCATGGCTGGTTAAGATTGTCTCTGGATTATCGAGAATCAGTAGACAGCGATGTTCTTGGAGATAGGTAAGCAGTCGAAAAATGCGATCACTGACAGATTCGGGTAAATCTCCCTGCTGTTGGTGAGAGAGAACTTGAATCAAGCTAGTGAGTAATGCTTCAATAGTGGGGGCATTATAAAGCGATCGCCAAATAACATACTCAAAGTTTCCCTGAAGTTTCTCACTCAACTTCACAGATAAAGAAGTTTTACCAATTCCCCCAATCCCCAATAGTGCCACTAACCGACAACGGTCTTGATTAATCCACTGCTCTAAGGTGGCAATTTCTTGGAAACGCCCGTAAAAAATCGAAACGTCGAGCGCTTCACCCCAGTCTTGATAAGTTTTTATGGAATTATCAGGCTTGATTTCTCCAGTATTCTTCTGACGAGAACACCATCTTCTCAAAGACGAACGGAGGTTATCTTTAGTAACTTTCTCACCCATCGCCTTGGAGAGCCTTTTCCAGAGTCGAAAGCCAACAATTTTGATGTAATCGGCATCATAACCAAACTTTTCAGCAATCTCTGGATACGTTTTCTGTTCCCATGACTGTCGAAAAATAATCTCTTGCAAGTCATTTAGAGATATTTTTCCCAGAATTATTTCAACAATGGCTAAGGCTTCTTCGACAGTCATTTACTTAGAGATTGCTTACTAAAGTTAACTTCAACTTGTCACTTTGAATAACTATTAGTTACTGCAAAGATTTAGCAACTTTTTTAAGATGCTATCAGTTGTTGTTCTTTGGGAATCAACAACTTTAAATCATCAACAAAATCCTTGAAATTATTCTAAACTATGACTACTACCTTACAAAGACGCTCTAGCACCAATGTCTGGGAGCGCTTCTGTGAGTGGATCACCAGCACTGATAATCGTCTATACATCGGTTGGTTCGGTGTTCTGATGATTCCCACCCTGCTAACAGCTACCACTTGCTTCATCATCGCCTTTATTGCTGCACCTCCCGTAGATATCGATGGTATCCGTGAGCCTGTTGCTGGTTCTTTGATTTATGGCAACAATATTATCTCTGGTGCGGTTGTTCCCTCTTCAAATGCGATCGGCTTACACTTCTACTCCATTTGGGAAGCAGCTTCTTTAGATGAGTGGCTTTACAATGGTGGCCCCTACCAGCTAGTAATCTTCCACTTCTTAATTGGTTGCGCTTGCTACATGGGACGGCAATGGGAGTTGAGCTACCGCTTGGGAATGCGTCCCTGGATCTGTGTCGCTTATAGCGCTCCCCTGGCTTCTGCGACTGCTGTCTTCTTAATTTATCCCATTGGTCAAGGCTCTTTCTCTGATGGTATGCCTTTGGGTATTTCTGGAACTTTCAACTTTATGTTGGTGTTCCAAGCTGAACACAATATCCTGATGCATCCATTTCATCAGTTAGGTGTTATTGGTGTGTTTGGTGGTGCTTTAATTTCTGCGATGCACGGTTCTTTGGTGACTTCTACCTTAGTTCGTGAAACTAGCGAAACCGAATCTGCAAACTACGGCTATAAGTTCGGTCAAGAACAAGAAACCTACAACATCGTTGCGGCTCATGGCTATCTGGGACGGCTATTTTGGCAATATGTCAGCTTCCAAAACTCCCGATGGCTGCACTTTGTCTTAGCAGCTTTACCTGTGATTGGTATCTGGTTTACTGCTTTGGGTATCGGCACGATGGCATTTAACTTGAACGGATTCAACTTCAACCAATCTGTCATCGACTCTCAAGGGCGCGTAATTAACACTTGGGCAGATGTGATTAACCGTGCCAATTTGGGTATGGAAGTAATGCATGAGCGTAATGCTCACAACTTCCCTCTAGATTTGGCTGCGGCTGAAGCAGCACCAGTAGCTTTCAATGCCCCTGCTATCCATGGCTAAGGTTTAACTGTCATTTTTTATAAGTGCTTACCCCGGCTTACTTTGTTGAAGCCGGGTTTTTTAACGTCTCCCTATCTGGGAAAGAGACTTTGAAATTATCTCCCCTTCTCCATCAGTGATATCAACCGGCATTTGACGCACTCTACAATACGGCTGGTGCACTGGAGTTGTGGGAATGTTGACACCAATGAACAATGTTGTGCCCCTACCCATCTATCGATTTATGCAAGAGGTTTATTGCATAACTGGCACTTTATCTGTTTCCTCCCAAGGCAAAACACCAATATCTAGCCTACCCACATGACCGTAGGCGGCAAGCTTTTTATAAAATCCGCCTTTAACGATCGCAGGTAAGAATCTCAGATTAAACTCCCGAATGATCCCCGCAAGGCGAAAATCAAAATTCTTCTCCAAGATTACAGCAATTTCTTCATCAGAAATTTTGCCTGTACCAAAGGTTTCTACCTGAATACTCACAGGGCGAGAAAGTCCAATAGAGTAAGTAAGTTGCACCTCACATTCATTAGCTAAACCAGCTGCAACTACATTCTTCGCAGCATAACGTGCTGCATAAGCTCCTACCCGATCTATGCGTGTGGGGTCTTTGCCACTCAGCGCTGCACCACTGTGGCGGGAATACTCGCCGTAAGTATCGATCGCATTCTTCCTACCCGTTAACCCCGAATGAACAGAAGGGCCACCGATCGCAAAGGGATCGTCAGAGTCGATAAATATTCTGGTGTTAGCATCGGGTTTCAGTTCTTCATCTGCAAAGACAACATCAATCACGGCTTCTCGCAAATCTTCCTGGAGACGCTTGAGATTAGCTCCATTTGATTCCAATAACTTACTCTGACTGGCAATCAACGTAATACTATAAATACGATGGGGTTTGCTGTCTTTGTATTCGATTGCTACCTGAGTTTTACCATCAGGTGCTAGGTACGGCAATATTTTCTCCTGCCTAACAGTAGCCAGTCTCTTAGCTAATTGGTGTGCCAGCCAAATAGGAAGTGGCATCAAAACTTTGGTTTGATTGCAGGCAAAACCGAATACCGTCACCTGGTCTTTGACGGAAATATCTTCTATCTCCGCGTCCGAGAGGTTTTTTTCATCACACAAGCGATTTTCACTGGGGGGCAATTCCTTTAAGCTAGTCATGATGCTACAAGTCTTAGCATTAAAGTCAGGCTGGTCATAACCCACCTGCTTAATTACCTGTCTGGCTATTTTCGTAAAATCCACGATCGCATCAGACTCAAACCTGGCAGAAATGAAGACAATGGCAGTCGATACCGCACATTCGGTAATTACTCTGGCAAAGGGGTCTCGCCGGAGAAACTGATCGACAATAGCATCGCTGATTTGATCGCAAAGTTTATCAGGATGTCCTTCGGTGACAGATTCAGATGTAAATAAAAAGTCTTTTTTCATAAATTTTTCTCACGCAGAACCGCAGAGACGCAGAGAATCAGAGTAAGAATGTGAGCGTTGGAGAGAGTGATAAATAGGGCTAACGCATCATCAAAGGCTAGAATTATTTTGAATTTTGTTAGCGCAGCGTAAAGCCTTCGGCATAGCTTCGCTTAGAGCGAGTCTTCTCCCAAGGGGAGACGCTAAGAGCGAACGAGCGTCATTTTAAATTTTGAATTTTGAATTTGTTTCGTACCTTCATTCACCACAAATGGTAGTAAGGTGCTAGTGCCTATGACAGCACCATCCAGGAGATTAATTGGCGTTAGATTCAGCATTTGTCTGAGTCCGGGTACTGCTGCTGCTAATATTTGCAGCCCGAAGGAACCTCCCAGAGCTACGGTTAAGTAGCGGTTAGCTGGCAGTTTTTCGGAGCTAAAAATGCTGTGTTGTGGCGAACGACAACTCAGAGTATGCAGCAGTTGCGCCATTGTCAGGCTCATAAAACCGATAGTGCTGGCTTTGGGGCCAATGCCATAGCGGCTAATTGCGTAGCTGTATGCTGCTAGAGAACTAGCAGAAATTGTCGCTGACTCAAAAATGATTCTTTGAAAATCCGATGTTTTGATAATTTGTTCATCAGAATTGCGGGGTGGTTGATTCAACACATCCGGTTCTGGTGGTTCCAAAGCCAAAGCTAGTCCAGGGAAAATATCTGTTACCAGATTCAGCCACAATAGTTGCATGGCATTTAAAGGCTGACCAATACCCGCGACTGTTGCTGTCAGCATCACTATGATTTCGCTCATGTTGGTAGACAGGAGGAAATGGACAGATTTTCTGATGTTGTTATAAATTGTTCGTCCATGACTAACAGCAATAATCATGGTTTCCAAATTGTCATTTTCTAAGACAATATCTGCCACTTCCCGGGCTGCATCTGTGCCTGTATGCCCCATAGCGATACCGACATCAGCAACCTTTAAAGCCGGAGCATCATTGATCCCATCTCCGGTCATAGAGACAACTTTACCTGCACTTTGTAAAGCTTGGACGATTTGTAATTTATTGGCAGGACTAACTCTAGCAAAAACATTAACGCGATCGCACAGTCCTCTCATCAGTTCGGAATCAAGGTTGTTGAGGTTAGTGGAGTCGAGGATTTCTAGTTGCTCTCCCTGACTCAAATTCAACTCCTTGCCAATGGCGTAAGCGGTGGGACTTTGATCCCCGGTGATCATGACTGTATTAATACCCGCCTCATGAAAGACACCCATCAAGTCTTTCACACCATTTCTAATTGGATCTGCCATACCAATCAGACCCAGCCAAATCACATTACGCGGAACGTTGCCATTTGTTTGTCCTGCATTGATGTGGGTGTAAGCTACCCCTAGTATCCGCAGTCCTTTACCAGCCATGACTTCGTTTTCGTTCTCAATGGCAAGTCTTTCTGATTCTGTTAAAGGTACTAGTTCACCATTTTTAATCTGCTGGGTAGACATTTCTAACATTTCTGAAGGGCTACCCTTTATTGCCACAAGCAACTGTTCAGCGTGAGGCAATGACGGCGGACGACCTCGGCGTTTTTTCTTTACTGCCAATGGTTGTAATCCACCGATTTCAGTTTTGGCAGCAACTAAAGGTAAACTATCTAGATCCACATCTGCTGAATTCGGGGATGGGCTATCCTCATGTTTTATGGTATGCATCGTACTCATGAAGTTTTGATTTTCTGAGCGATGGTTGGTGTGGCAACATGGATAATTTTCTTTGAGTTGAATGACATCTACCCCAGCATTAATTGCCAAATAAATTAGAGCATTCTCTGTGGCAGAACCTTTAACCACATACTCACCAGCCGAATTTTTGTGGAATTCACTCTCATTGCACAGTACTGATACATGAATCAGCTTTAAGAGTTGATCGCAGTTGTAAGGGTTAATATCTTCTGATTGGGTAATAAATTTGCCGTCAGATGTTACTTGGATAGATTTGGTATCTGCATATAGCTCAACCACAGACATTTTATTTTCTGTGAGTGTGCCTGTTTTATCCAAGCAAATTGTCTGTACGGAACCCAAGGTTTCCACCGCATCCAACCGCCGGATCAGGACGTTATGTCGCCTCATATTGGCGATCCCCAAAGCTAAAGTTGTAGTTGCAATAGTTGGCAACCCTTCGGGAACCGCAGCCACAGCTAAAGATATGGATGATTTCAACATCTCTAGCAAACCATATCCCCGCAACAAACCGATACCAAAGACAACCGCACAAACAGCCCCCGATACCACGACGAGTTGACTCCCCGCTTGGTCGAGTTGTTTCTGCATGGGCGTTTCTGGCATTTGGCTCTCGGATACCAGAGTTTGAATTCTGCCCATTTCGGTAAATTTGCCTGTAGCAACAACTACAGCTAATCCTTGGCCACCAGTGACTAAAGTCCCCATGTAGACCATATTCACGCGATCGCCAAGAGGTATATCTTGATTGGTAAGTGGTTCTGTATTTTTGGGAACAGGTAAACTCTCACCCGTTAGAGCAGACTCATCCACGCTTAAACGATTTGCTTCAATAAGTCTGGCATCAGCTGGCACATAACTGCCCGGTCTGAGTACCAAAATATCTCCTATAACAATCTCAGTAGCACTGATTTCTTGAGAAATTTCATCTCTAATCACCACAGCAGATGGTTTAACTAGATGCTTGAGTGAATTAATAATCTTTTCTGAGTTGCTTTCTGTGGCGTAGCCAATCACAGCATTTATGAATACAACCCCCATAATTACTACAGCATCAGCCACTCCCCCAATAGCGATTGACAGACCGGCAGCAACACTCAGTAGTCCTACTGGTAAAGATTTGAATTGGTCAATAAAAATACTCAGCTTAGAGCGAGTTTCAGATGCGGGTAGGACATTTGCTCCGTATTTGAGCAAGTTAGCTTGAGCAGTATTACTAGATAATCCTGATGTCGGTGATGTGTGTAAATCAGCTATGGCAGTATCTGCTTTTAATACGTGCCAGGGTAAAATTTGTTGCTCCTGACCCGATGTCGTCAACTTGCTCATTTTACTAGTGAAGTTTCCTCTTTTTGGGGAAGATAGCTGTTTAGCTGGGCTGATCAGAGGTGTCTTAGCTAGAGATTTTCCGCCCTTTTCGAGGAAATCGCAGACAATAGCTTTGATCAGCAAGGCGATCGCTTGCGGGCTAAAATCTGGTTGGAAAACTACAAGTACACTTCCTGTAACTGGGTTAGCAAAGACATCCCTAATACCTGCTTCATCTTTGAGTCTTAACTCAATGTATTGCTTGAGTGACTCCGAACGATGAAGCTGATCAACCTTATATCTAGCTCTCCCTTTAACAGCAGTATGTATTGCCCGAACAATAGGATTCCTATTGCGGCGGGAGTTGGAGACATGATTGTTCATTTTTCCAATTAGCTGAACTTCGCGGCGAGGTGGAGTTATGGATAGACTCAGGTCAAATGCATCTCACACTCAGATACTTGAGAATTAGAGGTCAGAGTCAGGGTTCAAGGTGACAGATTCTTTCTGCTACCTTTTACATTTCTCTTCACATTTGCCCATAAGACAGATCCGAGATTTTCACACGACAAGTCAGTTTTAGTCAGTTCCTACTTTTAAGAATAATTTGTTAGGGGTAAGCTGCTTAGTTGTAGCCATATTTCTTGATAAACCAAATTTTCACCATCTGTGTCAGCACACAGTAACTAGACAAAATCAACATCAGCCAGAGAAAGTAGTTGGCTGGCTACACCGCAAGGGGACTGAAACTAAGGGTGCATGAAATAGGTGCATTTTTGATGCAAAGTTTCCAAAGGCTATTACCCCGCAAGGGGACTGGTGCGACTATCGGTTGCACGTAGAGAGTGAGTTCCTCAGAAAAACTCGTGGCAAGTGTCAAAAGCCAGTATAGCGGTTATCAGTCTTCTGAAGTATAGTAGCAGCAGTGAGTAAACCAACCCAGTGAATTGTCTATCGTCACTTCTGCAAATGCTGCATCTAATGCCTTGAGCAAATCAGGATAAGTCCTTGCACCGATGCGACGGAGAATGTTCTTAATCTTCGACCAACAGTTCTCAATAGGTGAAAAATTGGGGGAATAAGGGGGGAGATAAATGAGGCTAGCTCCAGCAGCGATGATCAAAGCTTCAAGTTCATCACTTTTATGGATCGAGCAGTTATCCATGATCACGACTGCACCAGTCCAAAGTTTGGGTACGAGCTTTTGAGCGATGAAGGCATCAAAGGTCAAGGCATCAATAGAACCTAAACCACTCTACTGAGTGAGCAGTCCTTTCAAGCTAATGGCACCAATCACTGAGACATTTCTCCCTTTGCGATTTGGCTTTGGAGCATAGGCTCGTTCCCTGCGATTTAGCGCGGGCACATTTGCGAATGAAGGATAGATTAACCCCCGATTCAAAGACAATACCTTTGCCAATTTACGAGGGTTCAACGCCCGTAGAAACGGGGGCAAAACGATCGCGTCCAATGTGAACTTCCCACTCCACAACTCTAGCAGAGTCCGCTAGCATACCATCTCGCACACGAGGACTACTGTTTACTATAGATTGAGCCTGTTCAAGATTATCCGCCTGGATTACCCAAAGCCCAGTTCCATCATGGGGAAAAAACGGCCCACAGCACAGTAGTGTTCCTTTCTCATGTTGCTCATTAAACCAAGCGAGTTGATTTTGGTCATGCTCTGGGTGAGCCAATTTATAGTCGTAATACTCACGAACAGTTGCAACCACAACGGCAAAAAGTTTAGACATAATGCTCTAATTGGTGATTTGAGATGGTGTTCAGATTGTATGACCCAAGAACAAGAAATACTTTTGTGTCATGAAATAGCGACTGTATGAACGCCAGTGTATCTTCAAAGATTGGATAAACTCTGCCCTAATCTACAATCCCATGTTCTTGTTCAATAAAACCTAATTATTTATTCTTAATACATTGTTACAAAACCAAATGGCACGCCCCTTAAAGCTAAATCGACTATAAGACCTATGGGTGTGGGGTTTAGTAATAAAATAATTTATTCAGGTTGCACTTAACTTTGGCTTTTCTGATTTTTCCTACACCCTGCACCCAACAATCAAGAGCGATCGCAAATTTGTTAAATGACTAAATTGTGGCTTTCCTCGCGGCTTGGCATAAGCAAAGGGTTTCAGCTTATCCCGAACTCAGTTTACTTAAGATTGTTGGGAGCCGGATACACGGAAACGGGTATGTCCGGTTCTAAATAGGAGAGGCGAGAGATAATACTCCCCTTCGACCTAACTCAATGCCACTTTTGTCCGACTATCGCGTAGCGATACCTAATAATTATCAGTAATAGTATTTGGTAATTCATCCTCTACTAGTCGCAGGCGAGGATACTGATAAGCAACAAGAGTAAAAAGTATAGTAAGCGTTCCCATAACAATAAATATTAAACCGATACCACGACCCGACCCCACACCAATTACTTGTCCAATAGTTCCAGCCAAAAAACCATTTTTTTTCATTAACGGTTCAAAAACTTTGTCAGCTAAGGGTCCAGCAATTAGATAAGCTAAGGGTCGGGATGACCAAGCAAGCATTTTTCTGACAGCAAAAACTCTTCCTTGTAGATGGGGAGCAACTTTGCTCTGCCAAATAGCTTGACTAGAACTATTAATCGTTGGGACACTAAAAAAGGCAGCAAAACCAGCAACAATAATCAGTGAAACGGAAGTCTTCAGCCCAATAAGGATAAAACAAAAGCCCAAAAGCAGTTCCCCACCAAGTACACCATAAATATAAGGTCGCAGTCCTCCCCATGCGCTCATAACTACGCTTCCCACTAACATACCGCTACCAGCCAAAAACAATACATTACCTAACACCGTAGAAGATGCAAAAGATAATACTAAAGGTGTGATTAAGACTTCAGCGGTACTGACAGTAAAGTTAGCGATCGTAAAATAAACAAGCAGTGCGAAAAGTCCTGGTCTAGCTGTAATATAATTCCAACCGAATCGTACCTCTTGCAGTGGGAACTTTTTATCATCTTGATTATTGTTAGTAGTTTTTACTTCTCTAATTTGGATTATTAGTAGGGTGACAATTGCAAACAAGAAACTGCTAAAGTCTAAAAGGAATATGCCTTGTAGTTGAATAGTAACCAATAATATACTTGCCAATATTGGTGAAATGAGCTTACCAACAGCTTCTCCTAATTGCGTCATACCGCTAGCGCGACCCAAATGCTGCTGAGGTACTAGTAAAGTAATCGAAGCGCTATAAGCTAGCCAATGGTAGACGTTACAAATACTCAAAAAAGCAACAATTATGTAGATATGCCAGATCGCCAGCTTACCTGTAACAAGTAGTAAGGCGATCGCGCCTACAGACAAAGCAGCACCGCAGTTACTAAATATCATTACCCATCGTCGGCTCTCGCGGTCTATTAAAGCTCCAGCTAGAGGAGAAATTATTAGCCCCGGTAGCAAAGTAAATACGGAAATAAGGCTATAATGAGTAACCGAACCAGTTTTTTGATATACCCAAATACCCAGTGCGAAGCCAGTTAGTTCAGAACCGATGAGGGAAATCAGTTGTCCTAACCAAATAATAATAAAAACTCGTAGATGGTGGGTTTGAGTATGCTGTATCATCTAATTTTAAATTGGAATTAAAAATTATTAATTTTGCTCATTGACGCTGTGATGCGCTCAAAGGAACAAAATTGTCTTCCTTCTCAAAAAACATTTGGTAATGTCTCCGATTCATCGCGGAAATACTGAATAAAGTCAAAAAATCAATAGATTTAAATTCTCGATTAATTGCTGGTAAGCTACATACTTTTGCTCCAATCCGCAAGTAAGCACGCAAGATATTAGGAATATCAACATTATCAACATCAGTCAAAATTTGGTTAATTTCAAATCTATATTGGGAATGTGGATAAACCAAAATATTTGGATATACCAATTTCGACGATTGGAAATAACGATATGCACGAGCCGCTTGCTCAAGATTTTGATTTACGAAGCATGACGTTCCAAAGCAATTTTTCTTACCATTCCAAACTAAATATTTAGCTATTCCCTTCCATAGTAAAAAAAAGACCCTGCTATTACGGTATTCTTTAGCGACACAGGCACGTCCAACTTCGACACTCGAATGAAGCACGGTATTGGGAATAACATTTAGGTTAAATAGCTGACTCGAATAAAAGCCAAATCCGTCACAAGCCATTGTATAAGTTTGTAGCCTATAAGTACCGATGGTTTGACCTGTACGCTTTGAAATTATCATCAAATGATGAAAAACATCATCAAATTTATCTCGGTCTAATTGGTTAGCATTAGATGTTGTAAGTCCTACGCCCAGTTCCAAATTGAAAACTTCAAAACGCAACCGGTATAACGAGATTAAATCTGTTTCTGTAACTGCTAGCCGTAATAGATAATCGTGGGTTTCAATCACTAAACTTGAAGCAATGTTTTTTTCAGCTAGCATAGAGGGTTCGCATTACAGTGTATACTCGTATCTTTTCAGATTATAATGTGTTTATTGTTAGTAGTAAATGGGAATATTACTTAGAATTCGCTCATTTAAGAAGGGCAAGAGGAATTAATGCCTAATAGGTATGAAGCCGAGATAGGTGTAAAAACCTGCATTCCGGGTCGGAAAAGCCTTGTCCTGTATAGTTTTGATAATTTAATACAGTGGAAACAAAAAAGCCGTGTTTGGTAACGAAAAATTAAGCCTTTGGAGGTCATCTTGCAGGAAAAAACACATATCTCAGCTCAATATTCGCTTGATTCCATTGCATTTACATTCTTCAAATCAACATTACCTAGCCCAGAAGATAGATACATTTTTGAAAAGTTGAAGCACACTTGTAAGAGCAAGTTTAACTATTCAATAATGATCTGACGATGTGGCTAAAATTTGGTGTAAATGAAGAAGGTATCTTGATATGTATTGAAGATATCAGCAGGGGAAAGACTTTACTTAAGTGTCCTTATTGTAATGGTGGTCTAACAGCTAAAAAAGGTAAGGTAAAAGAGCATCATTTTGCTCATAAGGATCAAACTTGTCGCCCCATAGCTAACCGAGAATTTCCAACTCTACCACTTTATGATAATTTCAACGTTCAATTATCAGGCAAGGATTTGGTAAAGTTAAAGCTGCTTTGGCATGAGTACGGAGCCAAAAATTACCTTATTAGTTCCTACTTAGTTACTCCAGGGTTGATAAAAGCAGGGATGTTGAGAAAAAACCTATACTTAACCCCAAGAGAATATGAATTTAGTGATTTGGGTAAAATTCCTGTCGGGGCGCTAGAGTTTAGGCAATTCAACGATGTGCAAGAGCTACTATTACTTAAAAAACTGCTGAAGCTGGAGCTAGCTTTTAAACACGCTGAATACAAAAACGCTCCAGATTTAGGATACCGACTTACTGATTTAAATCTGTATCGCGCTCAACTTCAACGTATTCTATCTTCTAGACTGTATTTCTTAGAGATTGAAACTAATATTGGAATTATCTACAAAATAGGAGTAACTACTAGACCCGTTTTCAAGCGAGTAGCAGAAGTAAAAATAGATTTACTTGCTCATTATTCGAGTGCTGCTATTAGAGTATTAGGAACTTGGGAGCATAGAGGTAATGTTGAACTGTATTTCAAACACCGCTATCAGGGCTTTAATTATCCCATCGGCAGTTTAACTGAGTATTATAAATTTAATACTGAGGATGTCAAAATCGTGCTGAGTGACCTGCAACAAATGCAATCTAAAGTACTTTGTCAAGATGAAATAGATATTCTTGAGGAGAATACTAGTTTGATTCAAGTTGCTGTATAGCGTTTATATCCTATCAGTGCAAGAACACAACCAGTATCAGCCAGCCTATCATAGGCAGCAACTGTGATTTTGGTTTTTTCTTTGGTAGCTCACAAGATATGGTTGCTGATTATGGGGGTTGAGAAGGCAGATATGGAGATAGAGCAAGAACCTATAGGCGCAGCCCCTTAAGTAAACATTGCTAATTAAATTTTCTTGTTCTTCCTGTACTGATTGAGTAAGTATTGTGGATTGCTGATATACATTTCTGTATAACCGCACTGACCACAAATATATGCTGTTAATGTCCCAGTGTGAGTTCCTTTAAATATGAGCGCTTTTGGATTTTCATAAATTTCTACTTGCAGATCCTTTTTAAACTCTTCTGTGTGAGTGACAATACGAACGTTTGGAATTATATTTTCAGAGCCACATTTAACACACACCAAAAGTTCAAATTCTTGTTGGTCTGGATACTCGGCTAGCCCTGTTGATGTTACGAAGACTGGCTGACCTTTAATGCTAGAAGGAGCAATTTCGTCAACTCCCTGGAATAACTTGTCCTCGATTCCATCGTTTGAGGTACCACAACTCCAGCAGAAAGAGAAAGTCTCTTCATTCTGCTCATGGCATTTGCAACATTCCCACATCTGTATTACCTCTGCAAAACAGTTGACGTTAAACAAGTGTAAACCAATAACAATTTTCCTCACATTAAGCGAAGCAAAAAGGTTAGAAAAATTCTTGAGAAGTTGAAAACAAGCAAGCAGTCAGCAGCCAAGGTAATTGACGCTTTTATTGAGAAGCTGGGTGCTGTCAAGGAGCAACAACAGCCAGCAACAGTGGAATTAGATGTAGCGAGTTAGAATTTTTGTGCTGGCGACTATTAACCAGTCAACTTAATCACACCTTGGCTGACTAAATGTTCAAGCTGAGAATGATGCTGTGTTTGCTCCCGTAGCAACTTGAGTTGCTCGTAAGTGAGAATGTGTAATCCGGGACGGACAACATAACCTTGAATGGTAATGCTTTGTGGTTGCTGGCTATCGGTGCGGTTGTAGGAAATTGAAGGCATATTTACACTATGTAAGTTAGAACTGATTAGTAGAAGAAAGTTTAATTCTTCATTCTCTTACAGCTTCACACAAGTTCCTCTTAAAAGGTGACAATAGGATGAATCAATGCCAAAGCATACAGAAAATTCCTAATAGAAGCGCCCATGTTATGCAGGTTCTGTAAAAAAGAGGAGCAAAGGATTAGGTTACGATAAATTTATACAACAAGGCTGTTAATAGTCGGCATGGCTAACACTCTATAGATTTGTAATACATGGGAGTCAAACGTTATCGCAATTCCAAAACAACTAATAAACTCGCAAATCAAGTCACCCCAAGTTTTCTTGATTGACCATGAGAATAATAATCGTGGTTTGACCGATACTAATGAAGCATTACAGCTAGCCGAAAGCCTAGAGTTAGACCTAGTATTAGTGTCTGAAGGAAAAGAGGCTCCAGTTGCAAAGATTCTGAATTATGGCAAGCTTCAGTATCAAAAGAAAAAGCGTCAGGCACAAAGTGCTAGACCAGTAGTAAAAGAAGTTCGGTTTGGTTTGAATATAGGTGTGGCTGATTATAAGTTACGCATTGAACAAGCAGTTGGGTGGTTGAGTAAAGGCGATTCGGTGAAGTTTGCTGTTCGTTTACGAGGTCGAGAACATCAATATCGTGACCAAGCTGGAGAACTACTAGACCGGGTTGTAAGTGATCTGAAGTCTGTAGGTAAAGTTCAATCACTTGATAAGCGTTCACTAATTGCTTTAATCATTCCTGCCTAAATTACTTTTTAAGTAAGAATTCAGGTGGCAGAGTATTGACAAAGGGGACACTTGAGGGGGAGTATCACAAATATGAACCAAAACCTGCCGTACTGTTTTAGACCGAGAAAGCTTGAACCAGTTATCAAAAGAAGAACTGGTAGAGATAATTATTGAGCAGGGCAAGGCAATATGTGAGTTACAGAAAACAATCTTAGAACTACACCTTGAAGTAGAACGTTTAAAAGTCAGCCGAGACTTAGATAGTTCTACCTCATCGAAACCACCATCTGGGGATATTCTAAAAAAGAGCGAAAACAAAAAAGCATCCCTGGACGGAGAATCGAATCATCCCAAAAGAAAACCAGGCGGGCAACCAGGGCATCAGGGAAAAACGCGTAAGGGTTTTGGCAGAGTAGATCGTTATGAAATCTTACGTCCAGAAGATTGTGTTTACTGCGGTCAAAAAGCATTTGCGACCGTGGCAGTAAAAATAGAAAAACAGTCTGTAGCGCAATTAGTAGAACGTCCAATTGAAATAGTGGAGTATCAACGCCATACGTGCGTGTGTGAATGCTGTGGAAATATACAAACAGCCTCATGGTCGCCAGATATCGTTCCAGGGCAGGATTTAGGAGTTAGATTACAGGCATTTTTAGGATGGGTAAGTAAACAACTATGCACACATGCCCTATGAAAAACAGCAAGAAATGTTGTGGGAACTTGGGCAAGTTGAAATTGGGCTAGGAACAATAGTAGCAACCAATGAACGAATAACTCAAGCAATTGAACCGAGCATTATTGAGTTAAGTAGTTGGGTAAAACAGACACAACCGAATGTTCATGTGGATGAAACGCCTTGGTCAGTTAAAGGGATAAAAGAATGGTTGTGGGTAGTTGCCAATTCTGATTTCTGCCTGTTTACTGCTACTGACACTCGTTCACGATCCGAATTATCAGCTATTTTAGGGACTGAATATACAGGGGTACTCAGCAGCGATGAATAAGCGCGTTTACAATGGCTATCCAGCTTTTGCCCAGCAAAAATGTTTGGCTCATCTACGCCGACACTTCAAAAAACTAATTATTCTTCCAGGTCTTCACAACCAAGCTATCGGTGAAACGTTTGTTAATTTAATTGATGA
>NZ_JACJSH010000081.1:0-24753 GCF_014698055.1 Nostoc sp. FACHB-133 | reverse complement strand
ATCATCAAGTTGAAGGTGCGAATGTTAATGCCTTTCCTTTCTGGACGCAAGCAGATGCGATCGCTCTTGACCGACATTTACGTGACTGTTTGCAAAAAGCCATTCAAACAGAAGATGTAGAACAACGCCGAAAACTATTAACAGTAGTCATCGTTGGTGGTGGTGCAAGTGGTGTAGAAATGGCGACAACCTTAGCTGATTTTCTCCCACATTGGTATAGCGCTTTGGGAGGAAATTCAAGTGAAATTCGTGTAGTATTACTCAATCATGGTCAAAAAATCCTTGATGGCGATATCAACGATCCACTACGCCCAATTGCTGAGAAAGAATTACAAAAACGCACTATACCAATTGAAATCCTTACGGGAGCAGAAGCCACTGCTATTCACCCTAACACAATTGAATATAAGAGCAATAATCAAGTTAACATACTGCCAACATACACCGCAATTTGGACAGCTGGTACTTCCACTCATCCACTAATTCAAGACTTACCAATTCCCAAAGAGCATCGAGATCATCATAACCGTCCTCTAGTCACTCCCACCATGCAATTGCTCGACTTTCCAGAAGTTTTTGCAGGCGGTGATTGTGCAGCAGTTCAGGGTAGTTCACTACCGCCTACGGCTCAAGTTGCTTATCAACAAGGAGCTAATATTGCCCAGAATTTGAAAGCGATCGCTCTCGGAGAAGACCTTAAGCCAGCAAAGGTAAATATACGCGGAACTCTCTTAAAATTGGGGTTAAATGATGCTGCTGCTAACCTTTTCAATGTTTTTGAAGTTGCAGGCGAATCTGGGCATTTAATCCGTCAAGGCACTTATTTAACGCTATTGCCAACGCCAATTCACGACTTTAAAGCAACAACGGAATGGGTTGATGAAGAGATTTTCCATCACCACCTTGACCCTCATGATGTCGGTAAAAAAGTGGTGCAAGCAGCGGAAGTAGTTGGTGCAGGAGTTGTAGGTGTTTTAGTTGCCAGAAAATTATTAAAAATGTTGGGAGATGAGGAGAAAAATAAATAATGAGTGGGGAGTGCTAAAAAACTTTTTCCCTTGATCTAATCTCCTTTAACAGAACGTTAATTGTAAGTACAGAGACTGTTGAATATGTCTAGTCAAACCGACGTACAAGTACAAAGAATTAGAGCTATTGGCTTAACAGTGACAAACTGCGATCACTCCTTAGATTTCTACATACAAGCACTCTTGTTTGAACTCGTTTCTGATATCACTGTTGAAGGACAAGATTATAGCGACTTACAAGGTGTGACTGGGGCAAAAATTCGCATTGTCACTTTACGATTAGGTGACGAACTTATCGAGTTGATGGAGTATCTTAATGTTCAAGGTAAACCCATACCCAGCGATTCGCAAAGTAACGATCTGTGGTTTCAACATCTGGCAATTGTGGTGAGTGATATGGATCGCGCTTATGCTCACTTGCGTTCATTTCCCATTGAAGCAATTTCAAATGCGCCGCAGACAATACCACCTGAGAATGAAGCATCTGGTGGTGTCCGTGCCTTCAAGTTTAAAGACCCTGATGGTCATGATTTAGAGTTAATTTGGTTTCCACCTGATAAAGGACAAGATAAATGGCATCAAAATAGGCATAACTTGTTTTTGGGAATTGATCATAGTGCGATGTCTACGACGGGCTACGCCTACGCAATTTCCAATACCGAGCAAAGTCTACACTTTTACCGCGACCTCCTGGGAATGCAAATTGATAGCCGCAGTCTCAACTGGCGTGCAACCCAATCTCGCTTGGATAATTTACCAGGGGCCGAAGTCAAAATTACAGCATTGCGACCTATTCAAGATGGTATGGGAATTGAACTGTTAGACTATATTGTGCCGGGAAAAGGTCGCCCAATGCCGAGTGACTGGAAAAGTTGCGATATTGCACACGTACAAATTGAGCTTGTTGTAAATAATCTTGAGCAGTTAGTGGATAAGCTACGGCGTAACGGGGTTCAGTTTGTATCATCGCGGATTGTGCAGTTTAGCGATCGCTCTTTTCCTTACAAGCAGGGTTGTTTAGTTAAAGATCCTGATGGTCATGCAATTTTGCTTGTCACAAAATCATGTAAGTGAAAATACAAGGACTAAAATATTGCAATAAATATACGTTAAAACTGCATCAATTAAGCTTTTGTTCAAGGGTAGTGAGATAGTTGTAAGCACACATCGCATAAGCACGCACAATATTGATTTCATAGTGCTTACTATTTTCTTCCGTGAGGTTGAGCAAGCTTCCTAAACTTTTGCTGACTTCCTTTGAAGTGAGAAGCCCGACTATCAATGCAGGATCAGTATTAATATTGAGATCCTTGCAAAGTTTTTCAGATGGTTTCGGGTTAGCATTGTGCTTCCAGCAGTTGGCAAATAACCGCAGAACATATAGCTCAAAGTCGCCTGGGATCTTTTCAAGATCAACACCTGTCTTATCAGAAAAGAGATTGCGACTTTTCATATAGTCCATAGAGGATATTTTCTTAGTAGAGAATTTATCTGGCAGAGCAGCTACAAGTCGTTTCATTTCACGCTCTACCCAATGAGATATGTCCACTAAGAGCAACTCTGCAAGTTTTATAAGTTCATAATTCCAGTCAGCTAAGTCGTCGAAGCACCTTTCTTTCTCGAAATCATCGGTAGCGCTTAGAGCCTGTGAGTAGAGCGTCTCTTGTTTTTCAAGGAGAGCATTAATGATAGTTTCTATACTCTCAGTGTGAAGTCTAAGTCCAACTTCGTATGGGATAAAAGAATTACGCATTGTCATATTTAGTGAACTCAGGCAAAGTTTTGAGCTTGGCGATCGCTTTTTCAAGTAACTCGGTCATCACTACCCTACTCCCGTAGAAGAGATACTTTCAATTATCTCTCACAAAATCGCCTGTCTGGTACAATGCAGTGTTAACGATAAAATAACTCAACTTCCAAAAATCAAAGCATCTAGCGAATAAGCACCAGGGCCTAAAACTGCGATCGCAATCAGCATGACACAATACATAAACGCCTTTTCCCAACTTGGCGGTTCACCTTGTCCTAAAGCACCCTGATACTGTTCTTGAGGAATTAAGTATGGATCTTGGGCTACAAAGGGCTTACTTCCAGAGATGTGCAAATATATCGCAAAAATCATTGAGCAGAGAATGGGCAAAGTTGCTAAGAGTGTGAGGAATCCAATAATCAGAAAAACTCCGCCACCTAACATCGATGCAGCTGATAAAAAGCAAAGAAAGACAGGCATTTTTAGAGACTCAGCCCACCGTCGAAGATGCGTTATCTTGGGATAGCCGTGCAGTAAAAACAACCAACCAAGGCTAACTCTGAGAAGTAAAAGTGCTAATCCTGGGAATCCGTCAGGATACACAGGAGAAAGTGAACTTAACAAGTGTGGACTTAGCTGTGGGAAATTAAATGCAGCTAGGAAAAAAGTGAGTTCCTTCGGAATAGCTCCGCTTAACGCAACACCCAACCCAAATTGATAAATCATAGTTGTACACCACGGGTATTAAGGTCAATAACATATAACGAATGACCGGCTGTGATAAATAAGCGTTCACGTTCGCGTAGCGTGTCCGCAGGACTCAGTGTCCCTGAAAGAGAATCGCCTTCCTTACTACCAAAAGTCAGGTTAGCGGATGTCTCCGGTACGAGAATTTTTCCTAAGCGAGTTCCGTCGGGGGCGTATATCTGCACACTGTCTTGAGAACTAGTAAAAACATTGCCATGTTTGTCAACCCGCAGTCCATCGGGTTGTCCTGGTTCAATGACTGCAAATACACGCCCATTCTTTACAAAGCGATTGCCCACAACCTCATAGACACGAATATGATGAGGCCCTCCAGGAATATTAAACGCAGCTGTATCTGAAACATACAAAAGGCTTTCGTCTGGACTGAAAGCCAACCCATTAGGGCGTACCATATCTGTTACTACAGGATAAATCTCACCTGTTGCTGGATCAAAGCGATAGACGTAACTTCCGGGTTGTTCCTGTTCCCCTCCATAACCTTGGTTTGGCTCGGTAATCCCATAAGGCGGATCGGTGAACCAAATCGTGCCGTCGCTTTTTACTACCAAATCATTTGGACTGTTCAGGCGTTTACCTTGGTAGCGATCGACTAAAACCTTCCATTCACCATTTTGTTCGCGTCGGATAATAGCACGCAGACCAGAGGAACAGGCAACCAGACGACCCTCTAAGTCTCGGTAATTACCGCTTTGGTAATCAGATGGATCTCGTAGGACAGTCACATTGTCAGTGGGACTCCACCGCAACAGGCGGTTGCCGTGAGCGTCACTCCACACAACACTGTCATCTTCATGGAAGTAAACAGGCCCCTCGCTATGGACTGCACCGTTGGCAAGCTTTTGAAGTGAGGCTCCTGGGCGTACAATAGCACGCAGGCGATCATCATAAATCTCAATGGCTTCAGGCATAGAAATCTCCTGTTATTTAACTTGGCTACTGACGATAAATAGCAGGTTTAAGCTAATAGTAAAATACTAAAGATGTATATTTAATATCGTGCAATAAACTGAGTACGCCAGGACGGAAATAGAGAGTTAATTATTATAAAGCTAATTTTTACTTTATTGATTTCCCTTAACATTGAACTATAGATATAGATTGCGCCAAAAGACTATTTTTATTCAAAACGAAATTATTCATTTTCAAAATTAAATATTTTTTCACACAATCGAATTAACAGCTTTATCAAAAATGCCAAGCAAAATTTATTTACTATAGGAATCCTACTTGAATCTTGCTCAGTATACTGAGAAGTCAAGCTTCTAGGCAGCTTGATTGTTCAAAAATCAAATCGGAGTCCTATATTTTTGTAAAGAGATTACATAGCTAATTCACACAATAGAAATAAAAAATGAAATTAAAATGAAATACTAACCTGTCTTTAGGCATAAATAAATATTAGTCCATTGGAGAGAAGCAATATTGTAATTAAAGCTTTAGTCTAAGCATAATAATCTGTCTTTAGAGCTATTTAAATTTTGAGAAAACTTATAAAGTAACTTAACTATTGCCAAATTACTTTGCCGCCTCAAAGAAATTAAGCCGTAATTAATATGAGATTACGAATTATCAATTATGACTAGCATCACAGAACATTACGACATCATTATTATAGGTACAGGAGCGGGTGGAGGTACATTAGCCCACCGCCTTGCACCCACAGGTAAAAAAATTCTAGTACTGGAAAGAGGCGACTTTTTACCGAGAGAGAAAGCTAACTGGAATCCAGAGGAAGTCTATCAAAAACATCGTTACCATACAGATGAGCAATGGTATAACAAGGAAGGTAAAGCCTTTCAACCTCAGACAGGCTACTGGGTTGGTGGCAATACCAAACTCTACGGTGCAGCCCTAATTCGATTCCGGGAGCGAGATTTTGAAAGGGTAATTCACAAGGAAGGGCTTTCTCCAGAATGGCCTTTGAAGTATCAAGACTTTGAGCCATACTACACGCAAGCAGAAAAGCTATATGACGTGCATGGACAGGAAGGAGAAGACCCCACCGAACCACCCCGCAGCGAACCATATCCCTATCCGCCAGTCAGTCATGAGCCAGATATGCAGTCTCTTGCTGATGGCATTCGGGAACTAGGTTACTACCCATTTCACCTACCACTAGGATTAAAGCTGAATGAAAGCGATCGCCTAAATAGTCCCTGTATTCGCTGCGATACTTTTGACGGATACCCCTGTCTAGTACAAGCAAAAGCCGATGCCGATGTTAACGCCATTCGTCCCACCCGCGACAAGTATGCCAATGTTACTCTCTTAACTAATGCCAAAGTCTTGCGGCTGCATACTAGTGAGTCGGGGCGAGAAGTGACGAAGGTAGAAACTGAAATTGGAGGAGAGCAGCATTGGTTCACAAGCGATATTGTGGTTGTTGCCTGTGGTTCTGTCAACTCAGCTGCTTTGCTGTTACGCTCTGCTAATGACAAACATCCCAACGGATTAGCAAATAGTTCCGATCAGGTGGGACGGAATTTCATGAAACAACTGGAAACAGCCATAGTTTCCATACATCTAGAAGTGAATCACGCCAACTTTCAAAAAACCATCGCTGTCAACGATTTTTACTGGGGAGAACCAGATTTTCCTTATCCGATGGGCATGGTGCAGAATACAGGTAATGTACTTGCTGATATGATTCCTGGAGAAGCACCACCACTGATGGCTCCATTTGTCAAGCTGATTCCTCATTTTGAGCGCCATTTGCTGGCCGAGCGATCAGTTGGCTGGTGGTTGCAGACAGAGGATTTACCAGATCCAAATAATCGGATTCAGGTGGTGGGCGACAAGATTCATGTTGACTATACACTGAACAATACCGAAGCAAGCGATCGCTTAATTCACCGATGGACATCTGTACTCAAGTCAATCCCTCACTCTGCTAAACACGTCTTGCCATTTAGCCTTTATCCCCGCACTCACCTACCTGAACAAGCAGTTGCTCATCAATGTGGTAGTTGTCGATTTGGCACAGATCCCAAAACCTCAGTCCTAGATCTCAATTGCCGTACCCATGATGTCGAGAATCTTTATGTTGTAGATAGTAGTTTCTTTCCATCAAATTCCGGTGCTAACCCAACACTGACAATTATGGCCAATGCATTGCGTGTTGGCGCTCATCTAGCTGAACGTTTCAAGTAGAAAGTTTATTATTTCTAGGATGGACAAATTTATGAATGAGCAACAGACTGATTTGGAAACGCAAAATCAAAACTCAAGAGAAACCTCATCCTCTAATACTCATCCTATTGCGACGGGATTGGGAGTTGTAGGAGGCGGGATTGCTGGAGCCGCACTAGGTCGCTCAATTGGTGGTAAAGTTGGTGCTGCGATTGGTGGAGTTACAGGTGCGATCGCTGGTGGAGTTGCAGCCAATGAACTGGTTGTTTATGCAGAAGAATTTATTGAGGAACTTCAGCCGACTATTAGTTTGGGATTAGGCGCTGATCGCAAGCCAATTGAATTACCCCTTCACTACAGTTGGGAAGAATTACAAGCACTATCAAAACCCCAAGGCGGTTTTTATGTGTAATGCCCTCATTGAACTATATCAGCCAATCAATACGCTTAAACCTGTCGATGAAAATATTTGGATCGTAGATGGGTTAGCCCTTTCCTAAGAAACTAAGACAACGCAAAAACATGGTTATAAAAAGCGACAAATATTAACACTTGGGAATGTTAAAGTTACATTTAAACTACCGTATGTAGTTTAACGTTTTCATCAACCAAATAAAGATAAAAAAATTTTGCGCGAAGGATTTTGCCCCTTCTTAAAATATTTAGGAATGTCTGAGGGCTTAACCTCGGTTGTTTTATCAACGGTTGCCCAATATGGTGGAATCGCTGGCTCCTTTGAAGCTGCACGTAGAACCCTAATTGATGCATCAGCGTGGGCATAATCAACAATCAAGTGACAGCACTGGAGGCATTAGAATCGGAAATTGAGGTACTTAAAACTTACGGTAACTTCAATACCTTAGCCAAAAGAATAGGGTGAAGAGATAGGGCGCTCTGTAGTAGAGTTATTGTCTACCACAACGACAACTCAAACGCTACAATTCGCCCATGTTCGATATCCTATCACTCTTACAATGCCTATTACCCCAGATAAATGCTACGACGATGCGTGAGTTGAACCAGATAATAATGGCGATGCTAGCAATGAATGGGAGAATAACGATGTTAGGAATCTCCCGTTGGACAGGCGCTGGTGGTAGTTATCGGACGATGTTGCGGTTCTTTCATACAGTAATTCCTTGGGCGACGTTGTTTTGGCTATTTTTCCGCAAGCATTTGTTCCGTGCGAATGAGGTGTATTTGCTGGCAGGAGATGAAGTTGTAGTGAGTAAATCAGGGAAAAAGACTTATGGTTTGGATAGATTTTTTTCTAGCCTAGTTAGCAAACCTATATTAGGACTATCTTTTTTTACATTATCGTTAGTAAGTGTTGAACAAAGGCACTCGTTGCCGATTCGGGCATTATCGCCTCATCTAATTGCCTTCTTGCCACGCTGCCAAAACAAAAAAGGTATTCAGGGAATGGGGAATGAAAAAAAGGGCGATCGCACGTTCCAAGTGGGAATACTCAATTTATGTAGTTGAGGTTATTTCCAATGGCGGATAAACAAGAGATTAAATGTACATACTGTTTTGGCAAAGGTAAAATAGAACAACCCGAATCAATAGGTTCGTCTCCTATACCACAATACAAAACTTGTAGCTTTTGTGGTGGAACTGGAAAAATTATTAAAAAAAAGTCGTAGAAATATCTAGTTTACGTCATTTTGGCATAACAAACCCCTACTCTTTCGTTCTGTGTGACGGAAGAATAGGGGCTTAATGATGCGGTCTGTGGGCAAATCTAATCAGGTAAGGATGAAATATGAATGTTATGCAGATGTTACAGGGTGCGGGTAAATTCTTGACAAAAAGCCTGAAAACAAACGCCTGCGAGCGTTACGGTATATTCAAAGCAGGTTATAAGGGCTTGTTCGGCTGAAGCTGTAAGGCAGCTGCAAAATCTGTTGATAAGTGATTTCTCGGTAAAGGTGTGTGCAAGTCTAAAGAAATTAGGCGTTGCATAAATGCGGGATGATTCAGTTTAATACAGGTATTTCCCAATACCTCAAGTAATGAAGTAATAATCGAATTGAATACTTCAGCATATCTACGGACTTAGAATAGCACAAAGTTTTTCGATAGCGAAGCGGTAGCGACGTTAGGAGCGTCTGTAGTCGTGCTAGATAATGACGTAAACGAGTGTTTTCACCTTCTACTCGGGTCATATATGTTTTACTCACAATATGATCTTCCGGGTTAATAAAACTGGGGTAAACTTTCCATCCATCGGTAACATAAAAGTAGCATTGCCAGCAGCAAACTTTCCTCCCATAAAGGTTTAAATGTTTCAGCACTGTGGTCTCCTAAAACCCAAGCTAAAATTCCTTTACGGAAGTGGTTTACTGCTGTCCATAAACAAACTTTGTTTTTTTTGACCCCACGAAAGTCTCTAGTTCATCCAATTCTCCCACTTCGGGAATCTCCTCAGTTGGTGGTGCGTCTGGCAATTTTTCACCAATTTGTTTTAGCCAATAAATTATAGTTGTGTGGTGAACACCTTTGGATCGCTCAATAGCTCGGAATCCCTCACCATTAACGTATGCTTTTAAGCATTCTTGTTTTACCTGATCTGAGTATCCTTTTGGTGGACTGTATACATCTATAAATTGATGACCACAGCTTACACAAATGTGATTTTGTTTACCTCTTCGTTTGCCATTTTTTCTTATCTCCGTAGACTTACAGTATGGACAATGCACAGTACTAAACCCTAATTCATCCCTTTATTATGCAACGCCAGAAATTATTAAGGGAATACCCAGGTAAGATGGGTAGAAATTGGGTAGTTCTGCGCTATTTTTACCCAAGCGATTGAGCGATAATTATGTATATAAAAAGCGCTGGCAAAGATTTTAAGCTGGCATTTAATAAACTGCAATATAAAACAGAGCCCTGGATTTTTACAGGGCTTTTTAGATTGAAAACTCAGTTTTCGAGTTTAAAAAAGCGAATGATGGTTTGATTGTATCTTTTACAAACAAATGAAAGCGAGTTTTAATTAGCTGGATTGAAGCTGAGTACAAGATCAAGTAAAGTACGAGCAGGTTGTGATTTGAATAGTGCAGCTTGCTGGTCACTATAAGCACAAACTAGGCGATTATACGCTTTTATCTTCTCGTAGAAAGCGTTATTGCGTTAGCAAAGCGGGGCGTTAGCAAGAGTGCAAATTGGTATAAATCCGTTCCAAAACAGTTCATCATAGTGTAGGTTTCGAGGTTTGCTTGGCGTATTCTTCTATCAGGGAAGCATAGTCTTCTTCTTTGGGTAGGGTCTCGAAGCTATGAACCGCAGAGGTAGTCGCCCATAGCAGCTTTTCCCTCGTCCAAGTTTCGATGAAAGGCGTGAACCATGAGCATCGTCCAGCATCGTCGCACGAAGGTTAACGAACTCGTCCATTCCTTCCGGGCGAGTAAATATTCAACTCATGCAGTCTGGGCAAAAGTAATGGCGAGTCGCGCCATGCAAACCGCCGATGGTCGGCTGACCTTTCAGTATTGAGAACCCAACGCTTGGAATCGCAACGCTTAAAGAAAAAGCGCTGGCAGTCATTCGCTGGCAACCTGTGCAGTGGCAAGCCATCGTCAGCAGAGGCGGGGCACTCACCTGAAGCCTTATCTGTCACACACTCACCAACCAATCACACATCACAGACGTACACCCGCTCCCAAAGTTAACCCAAACTTGCCACTGCCCCAGGCATCCGTTCCAGTAAGGCGAGTCGCTTCTCTACGAGACGCTACGCGAACGCTCCAATTCAAAATTCAAAATTAGTAATTCAAAATTAATTTTGCATTTTGAATTTTGCATTTTGAATTAAAAAACCTCAGCCTCACCAAGCTGGGAAACCATCTGTTGGTAGAACCGACCAGCGCTGTCGAGTCCAAGGCGCATTTTCAGCTTCAGCCCTTTCCAGGCTTGGGTAGCAGGACTTTCAACCTGATTTAATGTTTGGGGAATGTCATCTGATATTGTGCCAGTCACTTGTTTTTGTAACTTTATATTATTCGTGACTGACACCAACTCATTTTGAAATGCTTCATCTCGATTTAGCCACTGCTCGAAAATTAAATCACGCTCGTCATCGGGTGAAACAAACCGATAGACGCACTCCCGATTTTCACGCTTGCCCAATCGACCAACATAATCCAGTTTCAAATCAATCTTTGCAAGTAGTTTCTGTGCGATGCCTTCAGCAACCCGAAGCGGGAACGCAATCGGGGTCAGTTTTTCCGAGATAGTTACATTCAGGTAATTCTTGATAACGTGCCGATGCGTTACAGCCAGTGCCTTAAACTCCAGCATCTTCTCATCACTTCCACGCAACTGAACGTCTGGTGTAAGAAACTGCAACAGATTCAGATTTTCGAGTAACAGTACAGCAGGTAATAACTGCCCCTTGTTAAAATCCGGTTTCCAAATCGAATTCTCTCCCGTCTCTAATTGTGCCTTAGCCCGTTTCGCATCACGGTTGGTCAGAAATTCTCGCCCCAGTGTCAAATAATAGTGCATCCGCAGTTGAGGATACCACCCATCGTCATCTTTCTCGACCAAATCAGGGGTTACGTCAATTTCATAGCGACGGGACAATTCAGCCTTGCGCTGCTGATGTCGTTCGGTTTTCGTTTTGGCACGTTTGTCTTGCAGTTTCTTGAGTTTGGTTTGGGAGAGTTCAACAGAATTAGCGATGCCAAAGGCGGGCTACGCTTACGCCTGACATTCACTAGCGTACAATTCAACAGAGGCGGCTTTAACCGACTCGATTACTGACTCACTCTCATTATCATCAGCCGCCTCTGTATCTATAATCTAACTCGCAATGGAGCAGACATCTCGTAGTACCTGTTTTTTAGACCTTCTCTATCTTATATTTAATTGTAACCACCTACTTAGTGCCGCATTTTGACGTTGATTAGACTGTTTTGTAACTGCGTAGTTATTTATGCTTTTTGACTTAGTATTTGACTCATTAAAGGAATTTCAATACAAAATTCTGTGCCTTGCCCCGGCTCAGATGCAAAAGAGAGAGTCCCACCATGTTTCTCCTCAATAATTTGCCGACTTATAGATAAACCCAATCCTGTGCCCTTTCCTATCGGTTTGGTAGTAAACATTGGTTCAGATAACCGTTGTTTGACTTCTTCTGTCATACCGATGCCATTATCGGCAATTTTAATTACTACAACTGAACTTTGTTGATGTAGAGTAGTGCGAATCGTGATTTTTCCTTTATTTTCTACCGATAACAAATTAACGCCATTTGCTGCAATTTGGGGAAGGTTTGCAACATAGTTGCTCTTAGTTAGCAATGACTCCTCTATAGCATCTATTGCATTAGCAAGGAGATTCATGAAAACTTGATTCAGTGGGCCTGGGAAACATTCTACAGATGGCAAAGTTCCATAATCTTTAATAATCTGAATTTCAGAACGTTCTGAGTTAGCTTTTAAGCGATATTGTAAAATCAATAGTGTGCTATCAATACCTTCATGAATATCTATAAATTGTACTGCTGAATCATCCCGACGTGAAAAATGCCTAAGAGAATGAATCATCTGTGCTAGACGCTTTGTTCCTTTGTACATAGACAACATAATTTGCGGAGAATCTTGCATTAAAAAATCAATATCAATCTCATCTATTTTTTGCTGAATTTCTACTTCAGGATTGGGATAATATTTTTGATAAAGTTGAAACAGATCAATAAAATTTTGGGTGTATTCAGAGGCATGATTAAGATTTCCTAAAATGAAGTTGACTGGATTGTTAATTTCATGGGCAATTCCAGCAACCAACTCACCAAGGGTAGACATCTTTTCTTGTTGTACCAGACGAACTTGAGCTTGCTGAAAATTATCAAGTGCTTGAGATAGTTGCAAAGTACGTTCTTCTACCCTTTGCTCTAACTCCTGAGTCAGCTTTTGTAACTTGGTTTCGACTGCAAGACGGTCGGCTATTTCTTGTTGAAGTTGCTGATTATGACTTTGGAGTTGCTTAGTTAGATTACGGATTTGTAAATGTGTCTTGATACGAGCCAGTACTTCTTCATGCTCAAACGGTTTAGTAATGTAATCTACTGCTCCCAAACTCAAACCCTTTACTTTATCGACAGTTTCAGAGAGAGCTGTCATAAAGATTATGGGGATATCACAGGTTACAGGATTTAACTTTAAACGCTGGCAGGCTGTAAATCCGTCAATTCCAGGCATCATTACATCTAAAAGTATGATATCAGGACAAGCGTATTCAGCTTGAGCGATCGCTCCTTCACCATTCACAGCAATCAATATCTCCCAACCTGTATCCATTAATGTTTCAGATAGTACTTCCAAATTATTGGGATTATCGTCCACAATCAAAATTACCCCTGTCTCCAGAACAGGTATATTCATTGTTCTTCTCCTCGATATGGTTGGATAAATTCCCTAATTTTTTCAATTTGAAAGCTTTTAGCAAGTTGCTCTAATTGTTCGGCAAATAGTATAAACTTCTCATCCAAAAGTTTCAATTTTTGGGCTTGCTCTCGAATACCTTTGATATTACCTCTCATCGCCAACTCAAATAGTTTCTCGATTTCTTCAGGTGGTGGAGAAATTAAGCCAGTATCTGATAATGAGGAACCAGCAGAAATAACTTTTAGATTTTGGATTTCGTTGACTTCTCCTTGACTCTGGGGCAAATCATAAATCCAATCAAATTTTAAGTGCTTTTGTAACTTCTCAAACAATTTATCGGCTTGCACTGGTTTAGGCAGAAAATCGTTGCCACCAACCTCTAAACTCTCATGCTGGTCAGATTCAAATACACTGACAGATGAAACAATTATTGGTAAATTATCAAATGACAACATACGCAAGTTCCGAATCATTTCTAAGCCATTCATGATTGGCATAGACAAGTCAGTGATAATTAAATCAGGTTTCAACTCGACTGCTTGATCTAAGCCGTCTTGACCATTAGTTGCCTCCGTTATTTCAAAACCAATATCACTTAATAAATTGACGACAATAGAACGGTTTTCCCCATTATCATCTACAATCAAAATTTTCCGCTTATCGCCAGTAATTCCAATAATTGTGCTTTCAGCAGTTACGACAGAACTATTTTGGTTATGGATAGTATTTAGTGTCCCATTTCCAGATTTTTCTGGTACAGTTTCATAAACCCATTCAATTTGTAAATATTTTTCTAACTTCTGAAGTAAATCATCAGCGTGTACAGGTTTAGGTAAAAAATCATCTGCACCAACTCCTAAACTTTTGTGTTGGTCAGATTCAAACACGCTAGCAGATGAAACTATGATGGTTAACTCCTGAAACTCTTCTTGCTGGCGGAGGCGACGTGTTAATTCAAAGCCATCCATTACGGGCATTGTCAGGTCTGTAATGATTAAATCAGGTAGAAATTGCATGGCTTTATCTAAGCCTTCCTGACCGTTACTTGCCTGTATAATTTCAAATCCAATCTCCTCTAATAGATTCATCACAACAGAACGGTTTTCCCACTTATCATCTACAATTAGGATTTTTCTCTGACCAGTGGCGATTCCGACAATTTTGCCAGCAGACATGACTCTAGCTGATTCCATCCAATCCACTGATTCTTGTAAATCCAAGTCAATCCAAAAAGTGCTGCCCTGACCTATTTCACTTTTTACTTGGATTGTACTATCCATTAATTGCACAATTCGCTGACTAATAGCTAAACCTAATCCAGTACCTTCTGATTGCTTTTTAACCTCTCCGACTTGCTCAAATGGTAAAAATATTTTCGCCACCTGTTCTTGACTCATGCCAATTCCCGTATCGATGATTTGAAATCGAATTCTATGAATTGGTTTTTGATTACTTTCATTTGCTAACAATTGGTCAACAAAATTAATAGTAAATCTCACTCCTCCTTTCTCGGTAAATTTAATGGCATTACCTAGTAGATTAATTAAGACTTGTCGCAATCGTTTTTCATCTGCCCAAATTCCAATAGGTAATTCTGAAGTTGGTTGGTAAATGAATGAAATACCTTTTTGGTCAGCACGAATACGACAAATTTCTACTACACTCTGGAGAAACGCCGGAAAATGAAAGTCACTTTTGTAAAGTTCCATTCTCTGGGCTTCTATTTTGGATAAATCTAGAATGTCGTTAATTAGTGTTAATAAGTGTGAACCGCATTGGTGAATAATTCTTAAGCCGTCTTGCTGTTTATCAGTTAAAGTTTTATCTCGTTGGAGAATTTGAGCATAACCTAGAATACCGTTAAGAGGAGTTCGTAACTCATGGCTCATATTAGCTAAGAACTCACTTTTGGCACGATTTGCTGTGTCGGCAAGTTCTTTTTTTAACTCTAGGGAGCGATAAGACTCAGCTAGAGTTCCTGCCATTCGGTTAAAAGCTTCTGCGAGTTCTTGAATTTCGTCTTCGGTTTGAATATTCAGGCGGTATTCTAGATTTCCACCTCCAATTTTTGCTGCTCCCTGTTGTAGCTTTTGAATCGAGCGAATTACTGGTAAAAGGATCAGCAATAACTGACCGACAAAAACTAGGAGAATAGACAAAAGCAGAATTTGTCTAGCAAGTTGAGTAGTCTGTTTAAAGTTATTAAACTCTTGCTTGGCTAAAGTATCCTGTTGCTGAAGCTTTTGAGTTAATAACTTTAAGTAGAGTTCAATATCTCGAGAAAAAGCGTTGATTACTCGAAAGTCCTGTTGGGATTCAGCTAATTCTAAGGGCTTATCTGTGTTAGATTGATTAGTTAATTCGATTATTAGATTGGCAAGCAAGCTATGGCGATCGCTGATCTTTACTAACTCTGACTTGATCTCTGGCTTTAAATTTTGTAACTCAGCCAAATTTTTAGTAAATCCAGATAGAGCCTCCTGATATTTCACCAAATTGGAAGCATCGCGTTTGAGCAAGATCATGTCTTTAAGCGCGGCTACTTCATTATTCAAAGAGAGGTTTATTTGTAGGATAGTCGTCAAAGCCTGAGCATTTTTTGCCTGAGTATCCTGTGCTTTTTGTTCTGCTTGCCTGATAAAAAGGTCGCTTCCAATTTGGGTAGAGGCAACCAGTCCCAGAACGATCGCAGATGACCCAATACATTTGGTCGTTATCCGCATATCTTGATTAGCCTCATTTGCTGGAAACTCGCTTTTGCAACTCTCTAACGATGTCGTAATCTCCGTCTTGCACCAAAGTGTAGCCAACTCCAATACCGCCTGTAGGGTCTACAAGACCTGCTGGAGCGTCAATCAATGCTTTTTTCAAGTTATCTTTCAACTCAACGGAGACTTTACTAGACGCAACAAGAGGCACGCTAGGAAGCGGGACAGATTCCCAGATAATTATGTATTTTTTGGGGTCAATCTTTCCTTCATTGACTTGATCGGTATAAGAGCGACGATCATCTGCGATCGCATCTACTTCGCCATTGATTAAAGCTTGTTTTGTTTTATCATGGCTGCCAGCGAAGATTACCGAGCTAAAGTCTCGTTCCGGATTAATACCTATTTCCTGAAAATGAACTGTTGGTACGACGTATCCAGATGTCGATAACTTGGTGACAAAAGCAAATCGCTTACCCTTCAAATCCTTAAGGGTTTTGATCCCACTTTCCTTGTTAGCAATAATTACAGCTGTGTACCAAGGTCGCTTTGTTTCTTTATTAATCTGAGCAACCAATGGCTCAACCTTCGGATCGCGGCGATGAGCTTCGATGTAACTGGTGGGTGCAAGGTAGGCAATGTCTACCTTTTTTTTAACCAATAAATCAATTGCTGTTTCGTAGTCCTTAGTAATTTCAAATTTAAAGGGTCGTTTTAGTGCTTTAGACAAATAGTCAGCCAAAGGTTCGAGTTTCTTTTCTTGTTTGGCTGAAACCTGCCAGGGAATCACTGCCATTGTAATGGTTGCCTGTTCTTCTCCAGCTTGACTGGTCGTGCTAGCAGGCGACTGAACAGTGTTTGGCTGAGTTGCAGATGAACTTTCACGAGTTGGAGTACAGGCCATGCCAAATATGGCGATCGCTAATACTGAGGTAAAAAAAGCAGTCTTTCTACCAAGAATATTGGTTACAACTTTACCAAAAAGTTGCTGATGCATGGTTTTGATCCTTTTGGAGCCTGTTCTCTTCAGAGAGGTTTCATATTTATTAATCCCAAAATGGTGTATGTTCTCCCACTTGAAAAATAAATAGCCATCATGAACTGTATAGACCAGAACACATGAAAGAGGGATTGGGGCTTATAGACTAGTATTTTTAATCAGTACTGGCTAAACATCCCACAGTACTTAGTACCCAAATTAAATTAGCGATCGCTGTTTTCCACACTACTGGGAAAGCAGGAAGCGATTACTTGTGTCAAGCAAATCTAATGTATTCTATAATACAATGTTTAAAATATATCAGCCAACTTAAAACCCTGATTACAGCAACCAGCATGACTGAAACCACTGTTCGCCAACAGTACGACCAATTAGCTGCCGTTTACGATCTACGCTGGAGAGATTATATAATTAACACATTATCTTTCCTGAAAACCTGGGTAGAGATATCACCAACAGATACTGTACTTGATATTGCATGTGGTACTGGTGAGTTTGAACGTTTACTACTAACTGAGTATTCATGTCAACAAATTGTCGGTATAGACATTTCAGAGGAAATGCTGGCGATCGCTAAACTCAAATGTAGTGATTATCCTGAAGTATCATTTCAGATGGCAAGTGCATCAAGGTTGCCATTTGACAGTAATAGTTTTGATGTAATTGTGTCTGCTAATTCGTTTCATTACTTTGATGAGCCACTTGCTGCATTAAAAGAGATGAGACGTGTATTGAAGCCTGATGGTGAAGTCGTTATTTTAGATTGGTGTAGAGATTATTTAATTTGTAAAATATTTGATTTAGTACTTAAGATTTTTGATCCGGCTCATAAGCAGTGTTATACCCAAAATGAATTTCACCGCTTGCTTAATGATGAAAATTTTGTGGTCTGTCGTGCGACCAAAATTCGTTTTGGTATTATGTGGGGATTGATGGTGGCTACAGCAAAACTCAAAATTTAAACCAATTTATTATCACAAAATGTTACCATAAAATTTGACATTTTATCCCTAAAATGACTGTTAAATATGCTTCAAATCGAGCGTCTAAGTATGACTTATAAAGGCGGAGTAATAGGGATTAAACCTATTTCTCTGAGCTTTATAAAAGGGCAGTTCACTGTTATTTTGGGAGCATCTGGTTCTGGGAAATCAACTTTACTGCGCTGTCTTAACTATCTTAATCGCCCCACAACTGGTACTGTGATAGTTGAAGGATTGGGAAATCTAAATAATCGTAAAGTGTTGTATGAACATCGCAAGCGTACAGGGATGATTTTTCAGCAGCATCAACTTATTAGTCGGCAAACGGCTCTTGGGAATGTATTAATGGGTCGTTTAGCGTACCATTCAACACTCCGAAGTTTCTTTCCTTTGCCCAAAGCAGATCAGTATATTGCTTTAGAATGTTTAGATCGGGTTGGACTTTTGCATAAAGCTCTAACACGAGTGGATGCTCTTAGCGGGGGTCAACAGCAAAGGGTTGGTATCGCACGCGCCTTAGCACAAAAACCACAATTGATTTTGGCCGATGAGCCTGTTGCTAGTCTCGATCCGAATAGCGCTCACAAAGTCCTCTCATTTCTGCGTCAAACTTGTCAAGAAGATGGAATTTCCGCAATCCTTAGTCTGCACCAGATCGATCTCGCAAGAATTTACGCGGATCGAATTATTGGGTTATCTCAGGGAACGGTTGTCTTAGATGGTAAGCCAGCAGATATCAGTGCCTACGAATTAAAGCAACTTTATAGTGACAAAAATAGTCCTTATGATGAAGGCTTTCAGGAAACTATTAATTCCTAATGGCTAAATTTACTGTACTGTTTTTATATTAATTTAGGATAATCTCAATGACTGTTTTACTAAACAAGCGATCGCTTGTCTCAATGACACTAATCATGGCTACCTTAATCGGTTGTCAAAGTCCTAGCAACCAATCTGCAAATAAGCAATCAGGTTCTGGCAATAGTCCAGTAGTCGCATCAGATTCGGCTGACCCTCAAACCCTAAAAGTAGCTTTATTACCTGATGAATCTCCTTCAAGTTTGATTAAAAAAAATGAAGGATTTAAAAAGTATCTTGAGACAAAGCTACAAAAACATATTGAACTTGTCGTTACAACTGACTACTCCTCGATGATTGAGGCAGCAAGTAACAAGCGTATTGATTTAGCTTATTTTGGGCCACTCTCTTACGTTTTGGCAAAAACAAAGAGTGATATTGAGCCATTTGCAGCTTTGAAGAAAAACGGTAAAACTACTTATCAGTCTGTGATCATTGCTAACACAGCTAGCGGTATCAAGTCACTGGCAGAAGTCAAGGGTAAAACGGTAGCTTTTGGAGACCAAGCGTCTACTTCCAGTCATTTGATTCCTAAATCAATGCTGGCAAATAGCGGATTGCAACCCGGTGGAAAAGACTACCAAGAGGCGTTCACAGGTTCACATGATGCTGTAGCATTGGCAGTTCAAAATGGTAATGCTCAAGTTGGTGGCTTGAGTAAACCCATCTTTGAATCCTTAATTGAACGCAAAGTAATTAATTCTAATAAAGTTAAGGTGATTGCAGAGTCTAAAGAGTATCCTGAATATCCCTGGACAATGCGTTCTGATTTAGCACCGCCACTAAAAGAAAAAATTCGTGCAGCCTTTCTTGCATTGAATGATAAAGAGGTTCTTAAACCCTTCAAAGCTGATGGTTTTGGAGCCGCGAAAGATAAAGATTATGATAGCATCAGAGACTTAGCAAAAATTCTTAATCTTGATATTGCCAAGTTGCAAAAGTAATTTATAAGAAGAATTCAGGAAACAGAATTCAGTATGAATTCTGTTTTTATTCAGTACTTTGCTATAAATAGTTTTCTTGATTGAAACTCTATCCCTTTATGAGTAGAGTATTCTGAATTCTGAATTCTGTATTCTGACTCCTGATATTTTGAATTTGGAGCGAAACGACGTGACACTTCCTAATCCTAAACCAGCTTTCGATCGGCTGCTGAAACAACAACGGCGGCAATGGTATCGAACGATAGTAACCTGGGCGATCGCGCTTTTGGCTGTAGCTATATGTTGCTTTCTGGTTGGACTTTGGGACGAGAAACGCCTTTCGGATGGCATTCCCAGTATCTTAAACTTGCTGCATCAAATGCTGCCTCCAGATTTTAGTGATGCCCGAAACTGGGTCAAACCTTTATTTGATACGCTGGCGATGAGTGTTGCAGGCACTGCGATCGCTATTGTCTTCTCGATGCCTTTATCTTTACTAGCGGCTCAGAATACAACTCCCCATCCCTTGCTATTTCAAGTTTCACGGCTGATTCTCAACGGTTTGCGCTCTGTGCCAGAGCTAATTATGGGTATTATCTTTGTGGCAGCTGTTGGCTTTGGGGCATTACCCGGAACCTTGGCGGTGGGATTTCACTCGATTGGCATGGTCGGCAAATTCTTTGCAGAATATATTGAACTGGTCAATGAAGCACCGCTAGAAGCAGCAAGAGCTGCTGGTGCCAACAAGGTGCAAGTGATCTATCACGGAATTTTGCCGCAGGTATTACCACAAATGATGGATCTGACCCTTTATCGATGGGAATATAATTTTCGTGCCTCTACAGTTATGGGAGCGGTAGGGGCTGGTGGCATCGGGTTTGAGCTAATTGGCGCACTTCGCCTGATCAATTATCGGGAAGTTTCAGCAGTGTTGCTAGTAATTTTGTTTATGGTCATTCTGGTTGATGGTTTTAGTAGTTATCTTAGAAAACGTTTAGTCTAAGCACGGCGCAAATAAACTAACCGTTTCAAAATAACGAAATGCTTACGCTGTATTCATTTTTAATTTTTAATTCCACCTTGCAGTACTAGGAGGTTGCTGATGAAACCCAAAGTTGTAATTACCCACTGGGTTCACCCGGAAATTATTACAAACTTAAGTGAGCATTGTGAGGTAGTTGCAAATCCAACTAGAGAGACTTTACCGCGTGAAGAAATTCTCAAGTTGGCGCAGGACGCTGAAGCTTTGATGGTTTTTATGCCAGATCGAATCGATGAGGCGTTTCTGAAAGCTTGTCCAAAATTGAAGATTATCGCCGGAGCATTGAAAGGTTACGATAACTTTGATGTTGATGCCTGCACTCGTCAAGGTGTTTGGTTCACCATTGTCCCTAGCTTATTGGCTGTACCAACGGCTGAATTGACCATTGGACTGATTATCGGGTTAGCTCGCCAGATGTTGCCAGGCGATCGCTTGATTCGTCAAGGCACGTTTGCCGGTTGGCGACCGCATCTATACGGCATGGGATTAGCAAACCGAACACTGGGAATTGTTGGTATGGGCAGTCTAGGGCAAGCTCTAGCTCGACGACTTTCCAGTTTTGAAATGAACTTGATTTACACCGATGCGATACCTTTACCCAAGGAAAAAGCAGCAGCTTGGTGCTTGTCACAGGTTTCCTTAGATACGCTATTGGCAACCAGTGATTTTGTTGTGCTAATGGTTCCTCTGCAACCAGAAACGTTTCATCTGATAAATGAAACATCTTTGGCACGTATGAAATCAGGGAGTTTCTTAATCAATCCGTGTCGCGGCTCAGTAGTTGATGAACAAGCGGTGAGTGATGCTTTAGCCTCTGGACATTTAGCAGGTTATGCAGCTGATGTCTTTGAACTAGAAGATTGGGCCCGTAGCGATCGCCCGTCGAAAATTCCTCCATCTCTGTTAGAGAAACAAGACCAAACCTTTTTTACTCCCCATTTAGGATCGGCGGTGGATGATTTACGATATGACATCGCTATAGAAGCATCTCAAAATATTTTACAAGCCTTACAAGGTCATTCTCCTCAAGGAGCAATCAATTGTCCAAGTTAAAATTAGTAAATTGGAGAATCCTTAAGCAATAAAGACTACCAATCCTCTCTCCAGAGAAACCAAATCCAAAAGATTCACCGCTTGCATCCATAATTCACGACGTTGACCAGACAAAGTACGAATAAGGGTATCAGCGTCTTGATCATCACCGACTCTTCCTACTAACCAACAAGCTGTCTGTGCTTCTTCAAAGTCAAGGGTATCAATCCAATTACCACTACGGGAAGCGAACCCTAGTCTTTCAAATGTTTCGATCTTACCTACTGCTTCTGGAAATTGATTTTTGACTTCTTGAAGATTCATAGATTGAGGTAAATATAGCGTCACTGACACTAGGGGCTTATTGGCTGAAAGTATTACTATTCACTTAATTTGTCAATGGCTGTAACCAATAAATTCAAGTATGCTGAATTTATTAGGCTACTAGTAGTCTGCCAACCCAAAAATGCTGCGTGATGGCTGGGGAAAGGGTAAGGGTTAAGGGGTAAGGGATTTGAAACCTCTCCCCCTTCTCCTTTAGCCTTTACCCCGCTAAGTCACGAAAGCGAACTACTAGTGTAGATTCCACAGGAGATAGCTTTGTTCAATATCAACTTTTCTTTTTGTATCTGGTTAAAACAGCGTTATACAGTCATTGGAGTTTTATTGCTTGCTATGTCTATTACAGCTTGCAATAACTCTGCTACATCACAACTAGCATCTGCCAATCGCCCAACGCTGGCAAACCTTTCGGACACCTCTAATCCATCTTCTCCACCAGCCTCTGGCACACAAAATCCTGACAATAACCAGTCCCAAGAACAACAAGCAGTCCAACTCATTCATGATTATTACGATGCCATCGCTCGTCAAGACTATAAACAAGCTTACTTGGCTTGGGATGGAGATGGTAGTGCCAGTAAGCAATCATTTGAGGAATTTCAGCAGGGTTTTGCTAACATCGTATCCATTGTTGAAGAAGTCGGAAAACCGGGTTCTTTAGAAGGGGCAGCAGGTTCACTATATATTGAAATTCCCGTTACTGTTACGGATGTTACTAGCAATGGAACTCCACAGCGTTTTCGTGGTAGCTATAAGCTGCGACGAGTCAATAATGTTCCTGGCTCAACTCCAAAGCAACGTATATGGCATATCTACTCGGCCAATATTTCTCTTGAGCAGTAATTCCCCTAGCGTGGCTGCTAAAGTGTGATTCATATTTAATCTAACTTTTCCTGATTGACCACAGCAGTATTTTAAGTGTTAAGCGATGGATGCCTATGGCAGCAAGCTACGCACCCCCAGCAATCCCAATTCTGACCAAATCCTCCCCAGAGATACCCTACGGATTACAGTATATACATTGGGCTGGATTCGCAAATTCCATACCATTAGGAAATAGTTTCTCTTGATTAAAACCACATTTTTTGCATTGATAAATTACGGTTAGTGGTAAGGTGGTTGGGATCTGACAAAACTCACAGGGTAATCCCTGAATTATTTCAGTTATTTCAAAACCAGGGATATTACATTTTGGACAACATCTGCTAATTTTCTTGAGTAAGTTATGGGTAGCTTTTGCAATATTTTTCATCCGAGTGGGATTATACATTGCCCGCATATCTGTCTCAATATTTACCTGACTATCTTGGGAATTATGCAATGCAAAATTAACTGATGTTATCAAATCTATTTCTTTTGTAATACCTTTAGTTATCTGATTACATCTATTCTCTAAGTTTTCAAACCAGACAACTAATCCATGTTCTGGAAAACCAACTTTCTTAGCAAAAATATATGCTTCGTCTAAATTTGTTATAATTTGATGATTAAAGTTAGTATCTGTAGAAATTTCCTCACCAATAATTTCTAGATTATTGATTTTATCTAAAAAAACAACTATTTCTCTATTACAGTAAATATAAGGAACTAATGGATGGGGTGTAAAACTACCTTCGCTAGCGATAGCTAAATTTTCTCGTGTTAACTCTAAGGCTTTCTCTGCTTTTAATTTAGCTGTGGCAATTTGTGTTCCTGGACGTTTTACATCTCTAGTAAATGTGCCAAAAATATCAGTATTAAAATCCTGTGGTACTATAACTTTGATGCCTAACTCTTGTTCTAATAGTGGAGCAATTACCTTTTCTTTTTGGTGCATTGTCGCCAATACAGCCAGACGTTCATTAAATAATTGCTGGTCATTCATTCTGCGCTAATCCTTATTGCTTAAGTTTGTAGCTTTTCGTAATTTTAAAACGGTTGTTTCTTCTGATTTTATCGCTGCAAACCAGCTTGAGCTTCTTGAGAGCAAGCGCACTGGCAGCGATGCCTGGGGCGGGCTACGCCTACGCAAGAAGCTCAAGTTCATCAAACCCAAAACTCCCTAATTAGATATATACGATCTGCCGTAGACAATTGCCTGCCTCTATCTTGCTGAGGCAAACGTGTTCTTGCGGCATTCAAAGGAACGCGAGTAGCCTCTCGTATAGAGGATGGTCATGCGATCGCTCTTAATTCTTAGAAGAAACCCAAGCGACACCAAATAGCCCGTCGCAGACATCGCTTCAAAACTGGATTACTTAGAGGATGTTTTAAAAGCGGGGGGCAATTATAAGAAAGCTCACAAGGCTTATGCTGAAATTGTAAGCATCAGCACCTAGTAGTTCGCCAAGTGAACTTTGCGGGGTAAAGGGTAAGGGGGAAAGGGGAAAGGGTTTAAATCTCTTAACCTTTTCCCTTTTCCCTTTCCCCAGTCCTCACTTAGCATTTTTGGGTTGGCAGACTACTAGTGAGCAAATGACTAAAGCATATCGTAGTAACCTGAGTTGGGAACAGTGGGAATTGATTGAAAAAGAGTTTCCCTTACCGAAAACAGGAGGTCGTCCTCGTATCGTAGCTATATACACCGTTGTTAATGCTATTCTCTACGTACTATGTGTTCGCGTAGCGTCTCGTAGAGAAGGATGTACTTGGAGAGGATTACCAGGGGATTTTCCTGCATGGTCTACTGTTTATGGCTATTTTTGGAGATGGAGCCAAGATGGAACTTGGTTAAAAGTTCACGACAAATTATACCAATGGACTCGCGTGGCAGCAGGACGTGAACCTAGCCCGTCAGAAGCAGCAGTCGATAGTCA